>NZ_CDRJTB010000031.1:0-67832 GCF_976954365.1 Paenibacillus sp. Marseille-Q9583 | reverse complement strand
ATTCATAGGAGGTTTTACGGATGTCAAAAAGAACTCATATTTGGTTAATCACCACAGATCAAATGCGTGCGGATGCACTAGGTATCGAGAATGCTTCCGTACTAACACCTGAGCTTGACAAGCTTGCTTCGGAAGGCACGCTCTTCACTGGAGCTTACTGCGCTAGCCCCGTTTGCACGCCCTCACGCTCCTCCATTTTTACTGGAAGGTACCCGCATGTTCATGGTGCTTGGAACATCGGTACCACACTAAAAGAAGATGAACTTACCTTGTGCGATCATTTAAAGACAGCGAATTATAAAACCATCGGTATAGGAAAGATGCACTTCCGTCCACAAATGAAGGGGGACTTTTCACAAGAATATGAAGATCCTGCTTATCGAGATCGCGAAAGAGCTTCCGATGGAACGTACTACGGATTTGATGAGCATCATATTACTGAAGACAATTGTATCGGGGAATATATGGAGTGGCTTAGGGAACACAATCAGGAAGTAGCAGAACGATTCAGTAAAGACCGTTTCAGAGCCTCCGATGCTCAACACGATGTGTGGGAGAGCGAAATTCCTCCGGAGCTGCATCAGACTTACTGGATTGCTGAACGGAGTATCGATGCTATCCTCGCCCACAAAACCGAGCAACCACTATTTTTATGGTCCAGTTTCGTTGATCCGCATCATCCCTTTGACCCTCCAAAAGTTTATACGGATATGTACGCGGACGTTGACATTCCATCACCAACCAGAGAAGCTGACGACGTTCATCTTCGTCCTCCACATCTGCTGCGTCAGAGTCAGGGAGGATATTGGCCTGGTGGCGGTGAGGAGCATTCTCTTGATGATACGCATATGAAACGGCTCACCCGAAATTATTATGCGATGATTACCTTCATTGATGAGCAGATCGGACGTATTATAAAAGCTTGGCGTCAAAAAGAAATGTACGATGATGTTGTCATCCTCTTTACCAGCGATCATGGAGAACTGCTCGGTGACCATGGACTAATTTACAAGGGACCATGGTTTTATGAAGGGTTAACACGGATCCCGATGATCGTACGTGGTCCTGGGATTGCTTCCGGGCAACGGGTCTCTGCTTTGATGGAACATGTTGATATTGTCCCCACACTGCTTGAAGCCGCAGGTCTCAAATTCCCCTACGGAATTCAAGGCGTGTCACAGATGGAAGTGCTAGCTGGCAGGGAGTCCCATGTACGTAATTCTGCCCTAACCGCTTATATTGCTCATGATCGAGGCATAAACGCTAAGTGTTTGCGAACTACACGTTATAAGCTAGTTATCTTTGCAGGAGAGACCTACGGTGAATTGTATGATCTGAAAGAGGATCCTCATGAAAACCACAATCGTTTTGAAGATCCCGATTATAGTGAAATTCGCCGTTCGATGGTTGAATTGCTCGTCCATCGAATGATTCAAGATCAGGACCCTTTGCCTGAACGCCGGAGTAGCTGGTAAATCAAAACACATGCTAAACTCCTTAATCTTTCCGTAACAGACGAAGGACAACCTGAATGTTCAGGTTGCCCTTCGTTAAGATCATTTCCCCAATTCGGATGCCTTTAGAATATGAGAAATTGGACGTCCGGCAATCAATTCGCCGTTGTTTACAAACCCTTCCTCTCGTCCCTCCAGCTCGTGAATAAGACGCTCTCTCCATTCACGTATACGCTCGAAATTATCGGTACATCCGATCGCATTAACCTTCTCTAAGGGATCGGTCACTAGGTTAAAGTACTGCTCTTCGCCTGTCTGAGAATACCATATGAATTTCTCTCTTCCATCCGTTAAAAAGTGGTGAGACTTTTCTCCATAGGCTTGCTCCCCATGAATATAAGACCGCCACACTATCTGATCTCCCTTACACAGCGGCAACACACTTTTCCCTTCTACTGTAACTGGTATTTGGACGCCAGCAGCTTCAAGAAACGTCGGCATAATATCGCGAAGCTCTACAATGGAATCAAGCCGGGAGCCTGCAAGAAGTCCAAGCGTTTCTCCCGGATCAAACACTATGAAAGGAATCTTAGCACTTCCTTCATAAGGAAGAGATTTGCGGAAGTAATGATGATCCCCCATCATTTCACCATGATCAGAAGTAAATAGAATCAAAGTTTCATTTAAAACTCCATATTCCTGCAGCCCATTGATCAACCTCCCAATTTGGTCGTCAAGATGCGTTATTAGCGCATAATATGCGGCACGGGCACGATCCAATCTGCGCTTTGGCAAATGAGTGAACGAAGATGTTGGATCCTTAGCACTGTTTAAGGCTGCATTCTCGTCCACCCAATCTCCGACTGGAGGATCAGGAAATTCCAAATCCATATACATATCTAGATAACATTGCGGCGGATCCAAGGGGGAATGTGGGCGAACGAAGGAGGACCATAAGAAAAATGGTTTTCCAGGGTCTCTTCTTCGTAAGAAGGCTAGCGATTCGGTTACGCACCAATTCGTTGGATGCATCGTTTCCGGCAAATGCCAGGGGCGGGCAACCGTTGAGGCATTGCAATCAAGTCCTAAGTCAGTGATATCCGAATTGGCATTGGTTTGTCTTCGCAGCCACTGTAAATAATCATCTACTTGATCATAGTGTTCATCATATATGGCTTGACTCTTGTCCCGATTGTAGTGAAGATATCCATCATGAAGCACTACATTATGAAATCCACATAGATTACGTGCAGGATACACATGCATCTTGCCAACACACTGCGTATGATAACCAGCTTGAGCAAGCTCTCCGGCAATCGTATGGGCGTAATTCCATTCAACCTTATCCTGATACCCCACCCGCCCATGTGATCGTTGGCCCATTCCTGTCATGATAGCAGCCCTCGCGGGAATACAACTCGGGGTAGCTGAGTAAGCGTGTTCAAATAATATCCCTCTTGATGCAAGAAAATCCAGGTTGGGTGTCTCAACGACGGGATGTCCCATGATGCTCAGGCAATCAAAACGCATCTGATCCACCGTGATAAGCATAAGGTTGGGCCGCTTTGAGCCATTTTGATGGTCCAGATTAGTGTCAATCATAACCCCACTCCCTTCTTATACTCCTGCGATGACGGACGTTGTAGCGATCGTGTGCCACAAATTCGCACTTATCGCCCTTGGGCCGTCATCGTCAACGAGACCGTCGAACGTCAGTAGCTCCTCTTCTAATTCAGCTATCTGTTCCACGTTCCCTTCGATATAACGATTGATTCGATGAATAGCCGTCCTAATCCTCTGAAGCATACCTCCCATACGAAGATCAAAAACATCAAGACCAAACACCTTATTTTCCAGCTCCCATTGCACCCGATAGTCATCCATAAATTGAACGGCTAAATCTGATAGTTCTGGCAAAGTCACCTTGGCAAAATGAGCCAATTCCTCAACATTCCCTCGATGATAAGCATCACGTATGGAAATCCCGATTTCGCTCTTTATCGCAAGCAAGCGACACAAGCTGGCTTGTACAGAGAATAAGGATTGCCAAGGCGAATTCCGAATAATCGCCTGTTCGAGCATTTTCGCACTTTGCTGATAATGCTTCGAATACACGCTAGGAATAACATGTCGATCGAACAAACCACACAAAATATCTTGATAAAGCAAGTATTTAGCAGGATTAATGGAACACCCCCCCAGAACCGAATTACCTGGAACCAGGTTAGCTGCATCGAGTGCCATAAAGTCATCATAATGGCCTTGCACGCAGCTACTGAATCTTTCTTTGACATGATTCTCCACGAAACAGCCCGTGTAGCACAGCTCCGCCCAAAGTTGAAGGGTAGGAAGAACCGAGAAGACGGAAGCTTCAGCACCATTATCTCCCCATGCGGTAATCAGCACTTCTTGAATTCCATGCTTAACACAGCTATCATGAGCCAGCAGACTGACTTTGCGGCTGAATTCATTGTTTGGAGCGAAGCCCATCCATTTCCAAGCACCACCTGCAAATCCAATATGATCATTCAACTGCTTATGTTTGCGCAACATTCCGTCATATTTCTCCTGCGTTTCCGAATAGTAATCCCAATAGATCAAGGTAACATCTTCAGGAATCAGCTTAACAATATCAAGGCTGATTGGACTTTCAGCATCGTAATATTCTCCGGAACTGGCCAGACGGAAAAACATGTCGCTCCACATCATCGTACGGAAACCATATTTCCTGGCGATTTCCATAACAGTACTAAAGTGTTTTAACATCAAGGAGGATCGATCTTGATACCCATGCTTGTCTAGATATTTACCAAGTCCCATCATATGCGCTTCGTCCATCCCAATATTTATGCGGCGACTGCTTACATGGGTCGCCATGAAAGCGAACATTCGATCAATTAACTCGTAAGTTCTCGGATCATCAATGAGGAGAATGTCTAGGAAATCCACTAGCGGTGCATGTGCTTGCCATTTCAATGCTTGGCCCAGATGAGCCAGCGTCTGGATACAAGGAACTAATTCTATACCAAATAACGCGGCATACTGGTCCATCTCCCGAATTTGCTCCCCTGTATATCGACCTCTTAAATAACCAAAATAAGGATACCCCTCAAGTTCGTAGGTGTCTTCCGTATACAGTTGAACCGTTGAATATCCCATAAGCGCTAAGCGCCGAATCAATTCCTTATATCCTTCATGGTTAAGAACAGCATTTCTTGAGCAGTCTACCATGAAACCTAGCTGTTCATAAACGGGCATTTCATTAATTTCAACTCTCTCACCACGACGTAAATTCTCAAGCAATCGGCTGAGTGCCCGGATCAACTGATGTTCCTGTTCATACTCAATGGTGGCCTGAATCTTATCGTAAGATATTCGAATGCCCTTCCCTTGCTTCTTACAAATTACTGGAACCCCTGACCGTTCTATTCGAATACTCAATATTCCCGCTACATCTGAAACAGCTGCTAACTGTTTCTCGGTTAACCCTGTCAAGTGAATGCTATGTAACATAGACTTTACCCTCCTAATCTTATTATAAGTATGCGATTAGTAGCGCCGCACATTCTTGGTTCTTCTTCAAATCATTAAACGGAAGATCCGGGCTGCTTCAGCCCGGATCTTCTCTATCAATAAATTATTCAATACCTTGTTCTTTGGCCTTCGCATTTACTTCTTCTATCATTTTATCAAGACCTTTAGCCTTATAATCGTTCACAATGTTATTCCAGTAACTCTCAACGGGCTCTTTGGAAAGCATGATCTTAAGCAGATCATCATGGTCCAGCACAGTAAATTTATCCTTTGTTGGGGTGGACAAATACGTTAACCGAATGTCGTATTCTGGAACCTTCGTATTGTTCTGAATCCAATCGATATAATCGACAGCTTCTTTGCGGATCCCTTCGTTAGCGATCGTCGGGTTATCCATGTTATAGCTATCTGAAGTTTCATAAGCCACCAAATTTTTTAGAAATCTACTAGCTGGATACTTCTCATTTAATGAACCCTTTTCAATGACAACCTTCTGCCCATTTTCGATCTTGTAATCGACGCCTTCAATGCCATAAGTCAACAGGTCCTTACCTTCAGGAGACAACACATAATCATAGAGTGCCATGATGCGATCCATCTTTTTATCGTCAACCTTATTGCTGAAATAACTTTCCGACCAGTACGTTTTAAAAATAGCATGTGAGCGTTCACCATCAGGTCCAATAAGTGGCTTGAGTGCCTTTACGCTCTCCATGATATCCTTATCCGGATAAGCTGTTTTCCAGCGTTTTTCATACATATCGCTATTTAAATTTATAAAACCGCCACCGCTTAGAAGAGCAGCTGCTTTACCTGCTACGAAATTGTCATAAGACTCTGCAGGCTTTACAAGCGCGATGTCTGGATCGATCAAACCTTTTTCGTACATATTCTTCATGTTTTGTAATGCCGGAAGCGCATTTTTCGAAAATACAGCGGGTATAAACTTACCGTCCTCTTTGATCCATTTAAAGTCACTGCCGCTTCCATCACTCGTGGCGACCGGGTTACCGAACAACCAGAAGAATCCGCCCAGCATCTTGGTAGTTGTCGTCGTAAGACCGGTAATATGCTTCCCTTCCGGATCCGATTTCACGATTGCATCAAGCATAGCTTCAAACTCTTCCCAGGTCTCGGGTTCTTTAGTGATTCCAGCTTTTTGAGCAAGATCCCATCGATAGAACACCATACGATCCAGTGCGCTCCAATCGACACTCGGGAACATTCGGCGAGGAACGGTATAATACTTTCCGTCTACACCTAAACCTTTAATGTCCGGCGATTCGAAGTATTTTGCAAGGTTGGGATACTTAGAAAGATCCGGAAGTGCTTTGACAACACCTTGTTCAACCCATTTGCGCTGATATTGCGTTCCGACAGCGTCGATTGCAAAAATATCAGGCAATTGACCGGATGCAGCCCACATTTGAATCTTCTGGGTATAGTCATCCCAGGTCATATTGACAGGTTTTAATGTAATGTTGAATTTTTCTAATACTTGTTTGGCGATCGGGTCTTTTTCGATGTTAGCAATTTCAGCATCCGCGTCCCAGAAACCAAGAGAAATGGTCATTGGATCCTTGTAAGGGTTGTCCGTGGAATTAGAAGAATCCGGAGATACTTCACCGTTTGATGCCGCCTGCCTTTTGTCATTATTGCCTCCACCGCAAGCCGTGAGCACCGAAGCCAATAAAGTTATGCATAATGCCAGTGTCATCATTTTCTTTCTAAGCATGCTTGAAACCTCCCTTTATACTATTTTAGGATAGAATCAATCTATTTAAAATCTTTCTTATCCTTTTATCGAACCAACCATAATGCCTTTATTAAAATGCTTCTGCAGGAACGGATAAACAACAATAATCGGAATGCTCGAAACTACAATTGCTGCCATTTGTAGTGCAGGTGTGTAGACCTTTCCCGTCTGCTCCTGCTCGGCCATCGTCTGTGCCATTTGACTTAGCAAGGAATTCGAAGTAATGAGTGTCTCACGTAAATAAATCTGAAGCGGGGCCTTTGAAGCGTCACTGATAAAGATCAACGCGTACCACCATTCATTCCATCTTTCCACAGCATAGAACAAAGCAAAGGTCGCCATGAATGGGGCAGAGATCGGAATAATGATTTTGTAAAGGATGTACAGATCATTTGCCCCATCCAGCTTAGCTGACTCTTCCAGACTTTCTGGAATCGTGTTGAAATAGTTTTTCATAATGATCAGGTAAAACGTATTGAGACCGGCGGGTATGATCATGACGAGTATATTGTTTACGAATCCTAGATCTTTAACGACTAGATAAAAGGGAATTAAACCGCCATTGAAAAACATAGTGAACAAGATCAAACTAAGCATTATGTTTCTTCCCGGCATGCCCCGCTTGGATAATGCGTATGCTCCCGCTACAGAGATCGTCATGCTGAACAAAACGCCAACCGCCGTTACGATGACAGAATTTAAAATCGAAGTCCAAAACTTCATATCCTGAAGCAACAGCTTGTATGCCGACAGGTCAAACGAAAGCGGAAAAATATAAAAGTCGCTTTTACTAATCGCTTCGAACTTTGCAACTGAGATAATAAGAACATTATAGAAGGGAAAAAATGTTACTAGTGCTAGAAGCCCCAGAACCACGAATGCGACGATATCGAAGACACTCCATTTTTTTCTCTTTTTAACCGTTGTGTCGGTCACTTGCCTCTCCCCTTTCCCTGCAAATTAATACAGTCCTTCCTCGCCCATCTTCTTAGCGAACGTATTGGCGGCCCATAAAAGGATTAGGCTTATAATGGACTTGACGACACCCACAGCGGTCATATATCCAAAGTCGCCTCCAATCGTGAATGAAGTCCGATAAATGTATGTATCGATCGTGTCAGCAACCGAATATACCGGTGAACTATACAGATTGAATATTTGCTCGAAGCTCGAACCTTGCGTCAATAATTGTCCAACTTGAAGAATTAACAAAACTGCGACGGTACTCTTCAAACCCGGCCATGCGATGTTTAGCAGACGGCGAAACCGGTTCGCTCCGTCCACTTCCGCCGCTTCAAACAGCTCAGGATTAATCCCTGCAAGCGCGGCTAAGTAAATGATTGAATCCCAACCGATCTCTCTCCACACATGTGTGATATACAGAACGGGTCTAAATGCACTTTCATCTACAAGCGGAGAATTTGGATCCCCGCCAAACAACATGATGATCTGGTTATAAATCCCGTCCTTGCTTAAAATATTGATGATAATCCCCGACAGTACAACCCACGATATAAAATGCGGGAACGTCAGGATCGTCTGAAAAAACCGCTTCATTTTTGTCCTGGAAAACTCATATAAAACAATCGCCAGGATAATGGGCATCGGGAAATGAGTGATCAGCTTCATCAAGCTGATAATGACCGTATTCCAAAATGCTCTGCGAAAATCTGGGTCGGTCAACAACGTTTGAAAATTCTCTAAGCCAATCCATGGACTTCCCAGGATCCCCTTACTGTAATCAAATGATTTGAATGCTAACGTAACACCGTACATGGGAGCATAGCTAAAGAGGGCGTACCAGATTAACACCGGTAGAACCATGAGGTAAAAATACTTGTACTGTAAAATCATTTTTCCTAAGCTTTGCTTAGGAGCACGAGTCTTTAAGCTTCGCTTAGATGTACTAGCGGTTACAGATTCAGCCAATCTTCTCCCCACCTTTCTGTATGAGATTGTTTATGCTTGTAAGCGATTTATATGGTAAATTATATCGGGAGTGTAAATTATCTTGTATAGAGGATACAACTCCGGTCATGTGGATTTTTCACACCTTTGTGGGTGACCTTCCTATGACACGTAATATCAGACATAGTGAGCGTAAGATAGTCCATACCCCCCTTGATCCACAATCGCTAGGATAAATCTAAGAGCTCCATATAGAAAGGGGGATTCACTTATGCGTTCAGTGATTATTGCAGATGATGAGAAGTGGATTGTAGAGGGAATTAAAGCAGGAGTGAATTGGAAGAAATACGGCTTTGAAGTGATCGACGATGCCGAAAACGGGCAAGAAGCCCTGCAATTAATTCAATCGCTTCGCCCCACCCTTGTTCTAACAGATATTAAAATGCCTGTAATGAATGGGCTAGAGCTCATTCAACGTGGTAAAGCCATCGCACCTGATACAATTTTCATCGTACTCAGCGGACATGCAGAGTTCGCTTATGCACAAAAAGCGATGAATTATGGTACGTTCGGATACTGCCTGAAACCTTTTGAAATCGAAGAAATCGAAGGAATGCTTAACCGAATAGCCCAGCAACACGAATCGAAGGTGGTTAAAGAAAGCCCTGTCCATGACTTCGAACTATATGAAGCGGTTTGTTCCGGAGATCTTGAACGAATCAGCTTACGGTTGGACGAGAAGCGAATACCCTTGTCGGAAGATCGCCCTCATATCCCCATTGTTATCCAAGGGTTAAGTTCGCCCGCAGATGTCGGGCAATTCTCTTCCTTGGTCTTCCCGATGAGCCGCCGACGTTATGGTTATTTATTGGAAGAGTGCCAATACGAAGTCTTCCTTCGGGGTCTTGAACATACAGAGGTTGTACAAGAATGCGGGGTCGGGATCGGTCCTCCTATTTCGGATATACATCAACTGGATGCGGCTTTAGAATCCGCTTCTCATGCTGCGTTCAGTATGTTCGCAACGGGGATGCCTGGATGTTATCGGGTGAATCCACAACAGGAAATACCGATCGACGAGAAGCTCAAAGAGATCTCCCGGATTCTTCATAATAAAGACCGGCTCGGTTTTATAGCAGCCATGGAATCGATAAAGAAATTATTCAAAGAGGGAACGTTCACCATTAAAGAAGCCTATTTGCTCTACACATCGATCCTCTACTTATTTCCTCGGGAAGGGACTCGGGTTAACGGCCGTTTTTTTGAAGGATATGAACAGCTCTATTATCGATACGGTACGGCTGAAGCTATGATCGATGATTTGATTCTTATGACACTTGATATTTTTATGAACAGAAACGAAACTGATATTTCACGAATTTCAAACCACAAAGTCAAAGAAATCATGTTGTACATCCGCAACCACTTCAATCAAGAAATTTCGATTCAGCATTTAGCCAATCAGTTCTTCTTAAGTCCAAATTACTTATGCCAACTATTCAAGAAAGAAGTCGGCGAGACCATCATCGAACATATCAGTCGTTTAAGAATTGAATACGCTTGTAAAATGCTGGTCGAGACCGACCTTTCCATTTACCAAATCGGTGAAAAATGCGGTTTTCAGGATTATTTCTACTTCACACGAATATTTAAGCGGCATCTCAAAATGACACCTACGCAATATAGGGAACAAAGCAATGAAGACATTTAAGAGATTATCCATCCGTACTCAGGTTTTGCTATTCGGGTTGTTTATTGTTGCCATTATCCCAATCATTGTCTCTAGGGTATACCAACTATCAAGTGAGACCATCATTAATCAAAATACGCAATACAATACGGAGCTGGTCTCCCTCCTCAAGCAACGGATTTCTAACAACTATGCCAACGTTTCTTCCATGATGATGAATGTAGGATACGATTCGACCGTCCAAAAGTTCCTAGTCGAGAATGATAAGCTTCGAGGCTACGACCTATCCCAAAAGGTAGAGGGGCTATTGAGTATCGCGCGAAATATGAATACGGACATTTTAGATATTATTGTTATCGGTAGCTCTAACACACGTATTTCATTAGCGGGAAGAACCAAATATGCTGTCGATCTTATGAAGACGGCTGGGGATGATGGAATCGTTCATTATCGCGGATACAGTCCTCCAGACAAGGTCATCGACAAGAGAAAATTACTGTTCGGGATGAACATCTTTGCTTCAGGTGACACGTCCCTATATGGCGAAAAAATTGGCTACATCGCAGTTATTGTGGATATGAAGGCTATTCAAACTGAAATTTCAGAGTACCCTCGATTAGTCGGAACCAGCTTTTTTATGATGGATGATAAAGGGCTGATTTACTCAAATAGTGATGAGCCGGAGGACATGCTCCAGCAGTTTCAAACTCGGGCAACTGGAAGGGATGGAGAGTCAATCGTCGAAACAGTTAACGGAAAGAAATATGCAATTCAGTCCTTTATCTTACCGGAGATCTCTGGAAAAATTATAACCGCTGTTCCTGTCCATAATTTAATGAAAGAACTGGAGAAATTAAAGAAGGTCAGCTATGCTCTTCTAGCATTAATCTTATTGGTCGTCTCTATTCCCTACTCTGTACTCATGATGAATCTCTTAAGACCGTTGTCTAGGCTTATGCGCTATATGAATCAATTAAAAGGCGGAAGTCTTGGAATATTGAACAACAAGGTCGATTTAAAAGGCTATGCTGAAATTGAAATCATCTCTCGACAGTTCAACGATATGACAACGCGGATTCACGATTTGACGGACCAATTAATCGATGCAAACACCCAGCTTTACCAGACAGATCTGGAAAAGCAACGTGCCGAATACTCGTATTTGCAAAGTCAAATTAATCCCCATTTCTTAAGCAATACTTTAGACACAATCAAAGGCGTTGCGATCGTAAAAGGAAATCGGGAAATCTACGAAATGACTACCGCCTTAAGCACAATGCTCAAGTACAGCATCAAAGGCAAAGAGGAGGTAACTCTTGGGGAAGAGCTGAAAATCGCAGAATCTTGTGTGAGGATTTACCAAGGCCGTTTCCCTGACAAGTTCAGTTACAAGCTGTTCTGTCCACATGAATGGTTACACATTCCCGTACCTAAAATGATCCTTCAGCCTATTGTCGAAAATGCGCTTGGTCATGGACTTGAGGCTCAAGGTCAGGGAGTCTTGCTGATCACAGTAGAGAAAAGCGAAGCTGGACTGCTTGAAATCGCTGTAGAAGATAATGGTGTAGGCATCGTTGCTGCGAGACTGGAACAGCTAACCGAGCTGCTGGCTGGTAAGAACATAGAGTCCGGTGATCATATCGGGCTCCTAAACGTCAATAACCGTCTAAATCTTAAGTACGGTGATCCCTGCGGCGTTCTGCTGTATAGTAAGGAAGGTAGCGGGACGAAGACCGTTTTGAGGCTTCCTGGGGCTTTAATTAATCAGCAAGAAGCCAGAGAATAAAAAAAGGAGGTTGCCCATTCAGGGGCAGCCTCCTTCTCAGTTATCTTTCTTTCCTCATTCAAAGGGATAACGTTAAGCATCCTGTGAGGATGAGCTCACATACTCTTTCGCATGATAGGGTCCACCTTCCATAAGTACCGTCCATAATGGATCAATATCACAGTCCATGGAGCTCATCATGTTGTCATGCCATTCATTCAACAGATAGACAGCCTTCATACAAATGTCTTTACGCACTTCGGCGAGATTATGTTGTTCGTAAGAATCATGCTTCAAATCAAACAACATTTCTTTCGGAAATCCATGGTGTCCGTCATGATAGGTGCGTATATATAACCAATCCTCAAATCGGATGCTGCGTTGACACACATGCGCGCATTGTGAGATTACGAGATACTCACGCCCTCCTGATTGTCCCTCCAGAATGGTATCAGCATAACTTTCACCATCCCAAGAAGGGGCCCCTTTTAAATTCAGAAGGCTTGCTAATGTCGGTCCGAGATCAAGATGATAATGTAGCCCATCCTCCACTATTCCTTTCTTGCCGCCTGGCCAGCGAATAATCATCGGAATGCGGCAAGTCGCCTCGTCTGCCGTACCGTGCTCGGAGTAAATCCCTAGCTCGCCCAGGCTCTCTCCGTGATCCGCTGAGATCAAGATAGCTGTATCTTCCATCACGCCAAGTTCTCTCAGCTTAGAAAATACTTTCCCTAGATGCTCGTCCAGATACTTAACTCCAGCATCATAGTTGTCAAAGATAACTCGCAGGTCATCACGATTCTCTATCTCCTGATTGTGCCTGAAATGCTGTTGATAATGCGATTTCGCGAGCGCATTCATATCTTCGATACTGTGCTGTCCCTTCTTCTTTCGGTGAAGCTCAAACACATCTTTAGTGATCCACTCGGGTAAAGCATCCTTCTCAAACGGATTACCATAGCTCCGGGGTGTACGATAAGGTGTATGAGGATCCCAAAAATTCAGGTGCAGAAACCAATTCTCGGACTCCCCATTATCCTCAAGCCATTTAAGTGCCACTGGAAGCACCTGCTCTGCCGTCTCATGCCCCCTTCCACCAACATTGAACACTTCTTGAAAACCGGCATTAAAGGTCCAGGCCGAGTGCCGTTCGGCGAAGGTGCTGATCGACGCGGTTTTCATGGCCGCTTGACTTAATATAGCGGGAAGACTCTCCATTCCCAGCCGGTCATTAAATTCGCGTTTTGCCCCTTCTCTACGCATATCAGCAGCGGTCCCGCCATGTCCTACAATTCCATTATGAATGCCAAATCGTCCCGACATTAAAGCAGAACGGGACGGTAGACACGGTGCATCTGAACAATAGTAGTTGGTAAAGGTGACACCTTCTTTAGCGATTGAATCGATATTCGGGGAGGTATTCCGATGATAGCCATAACATCCCAGATGGTCCGGGCGAAGCGAATCCAAATCCAAATACAAGATTCTCATGAGTTATACCCTGCCTTTCCTTTTAATCGAAATGGTTACGCATCGATTCGGGCAGTTCAGAATGATCTGCTCATGCTTATAGAGTAAATGAACATGGAAAGCTCCGCTATGGAGTAGCGATGTTTGTTTTTGTATATTCGATACTTTTCCGGTACTCTGCCGGCCCCTTGCCGTATTCGCCACGAAATACCTTGCTGAAGTGTGAAGCATCATAATAACCACATCTCTGAGAGATATGCTCGATGGTATAATCCGTATATTCTAGCATTTGTTTAGCTTGCTGCAGCCGCAATTTTCGAAGCATTTGCATGGGTGTCAGTTTATATATTTTCTGAAATGCCCGGCTAAAATAAACAGGATTCATATGATAGAGCTTGGAAAGCTCCTCTCTACTAATCTCCTGATCAAGTCTCTCCTCCATATATTGCAACGCCTCGTTAAAGCGGTCCGTGACATAGGGATCTCGTGATGAGCGGCGCCCGCCAAGCTTAGTGCTCTCCATAATTTCATAAAGGAGAAAAAATGCCAATGAACCGACCTGAAAATTTCTGAAATCCTCCTCCTCCTGTAACCACAGGCTTCGCAGCTCGTCAAACCTTCGCTCATATTCGCTTTGATCCCGAATCCGAATCACCTTGCCTAGCGGGAATAACTTGAAGAAGTCATCTCCGTCTCGCACCTTTGCGTTAATATTAAACAGATAATGTACGCCTTCCATGTTGGAGATCACATTAAAAGGCTCATTAGGACGGTGGATCATCACGTCACCGGCAGAAGCAACATATTCTCCCTCGGAGGATGTCGTCAATACCTCACCTTTTTGGATATAAGAGACGGTATAACAAGACTGGACGTAATCGAATAAGACCCGCTTCTGATATTGAATTTTTATGACGTCCAGCACGGTGATATCAAACTGACTATGAATGATAGAGGACAAAGAAGTTCCTCCTTCTAATGTAGTAGTTTTTATGTATTCTCAACCGGTATAATCAGCCGCACATCGAAAGCCAATATTTCCTGCAGAGCTGTCTGGTGTATTTTTGCTCCTGGCCGCCACCCGATAACGGTTACAATAAGATTTATGGCACAAATACGATCCTCCGCGCATCGACCTTGCTACACCACTTACCGGGCCTTTCGGATTCACGGATTCGGAAGTTAAATGATAGGCCTTAGTAAACCAATCCTCGCACCATTCCCACACGTTTCCTGACATATTATAAAGACCATATCCGTTAGGTAGATAGGATTTCACAGGTGCCGTACCTGCATAACCGTCGCTGGCATGATTTTTATCAGGGAACTTTCCTTGCCAAATATTGCAGCGATGCTCACCGCCCGGTTTTAATTCGTCCCCCCAAGGATATTGTTTCTGAACTAGGCCTCCTCGTGCAGCATACTCCCACTCCGCTTCCGTCGGCAGACGTTTCCCAGCCCAATGACAATATGCATCAGCATCATGCCATGATATGTGGATCACCGGATGATCAA
Source organism: Paenibacillus sp. Marseille-Q9583 (assembly GCF_976954365.1). Taxonomy (NCBI): domain Bacteria; kingdom Bacillati; phylum Bacillota; class Bacilli; order Caryophanales; family Paenibacillaceae; genus Paenibacillus; species Paenibacillus sp. Marseille-Q9583. The sequence continues at coordinate 52,740 of NZ_CDRJTB010000031.1, read as the reverse complement.
GGCGTTCATCTACATGGGAATCCGGACCTTCCGGATGACACCAATTCGCTCCCTCTACCACCCACCACCAGGGAGTTTGAGTAGCTACTTGGGTCACCTTTTTCCCTGTCTCCATGGAAACAAAAGAATGAAACACATAAGACCAACCGAAACGTTCCGCATCTGTAACATAGTTTGTTTCCTTGATAAAAGCAGCAAACTGCTTATTCGTAACTGCCGTTGCATCAATCAAAAAGGGAGATAAGGTAACATTCCTAGCAGGCCCTTCTCCATCTGCGGGGAACCCTTCTTTGTCATCCGTCCCCATAAGAAAAGTGCCTCCAGGAATAAGGATCATGTCCGAGAAATCTTTATCCCCTTCTGATCTTTGGATAGTTGTTTTCTCCTTACAAACATCGATGGAACCTTGTTTCTCGACTTGATTTCGACTAGCTGAACAGCAAGCCCGTATATTCTCTGACATGAATGACCTCCAATCTGGGATCGTCCCGGCTCTGTCTAAAAAAAAGCTACACCAAGAATGCCAGAGGCAACGATAATGGTGAGCGGATGCAGCTTATATTTCATTAAACCATAAAGTGCAGCGAATACAATGATCAACGTGCCAATGGTCTGCCAAGTAATAAAAGCGTATTCCATGCTATTTAAGCCAAAACGAATCGCAGCATAAGCAATCAATCCTGTAATTACTGGACGCAAACCATAAAATAACGTTTTAATCCACTGACTGTCCCTCACTCGATAAAAGAAGATGGAAATAACTATGATGATGATGAATGAGGGCAAAACCATGCCTAAGGTTGACGCAATCGCCCCTTCAATTCCAGCTACACGATATCCAATCAAGGTTGCACTGTTCGTTGCAACAGGGCCCGGTGACATCCCTGCGATGGAAACTACTTCTTGATATTCCCTGTCAGATAACCAACCACCAGCCATAGCTTCATGCTGAATCATCGGAATGATGGCGTACCCTCCCCCAAAGGAGAGCAGTCCAATTTTTATAAAGATAAAAAATAAATTCCAAATCACATCGCTTCCCCCTAGATGTAATACTCCGGATAATTCGATTCTTCATCAGAAGCTTTCAAGGAATCCTTCTCTGTCCGAACTTGGAGCCCTAAGAGCTGTTTGATTGGCATATATACAAAACCGATAATCAATCCAACTGCGATCACGTAAATGGGATTGATCCCGGAAACTAATAAAACAATCGGTATAAGCAACGCCGTAACAGCCGTAGTCTTGTCAAATATAGCGTTCTTGGCCATTCGATATGCTGCTACTAGGATCAAGGCAATAACAGCACCATGAATCCCCTTCATGGCGGCAATAACTTTTGGTTGGTCGGCCATTTGTGAGTAAACGGCGCTAAGCAAACAAACAATGATAAAGGTTGGAATCGTAATCCCAGCGATTGCAGCAATCGCACCCTTCACTCCAGCAAGACGATAACCAATGAATGCTGCCGCATTTACACCTACCCCACCTGGTGCTGCGCCAGCTAAAGATAGAATTTCATCCATCTCCTCTTCAGCCAGCCATTTCCGTTTAGTGGAGATTTCCCGTTCGATCATAGGGATCATCGCATAACCTCCCCCGAAAGTTACGGGACCGATTCGAACAAATACCCAAAACAACTGGAACAATAGACTTATCCTTAGGTCTGTATTCGTCGTCGCATTTGTTTTCATAGTTGTTCTCATGGTTTCCACCCTTATATTTTCTGTCGTAATTTCATTATATCACTTTTTCCCAAAATGGAATTAAGTTTTTTGAACGGTAAAATACAATCTATGGTTTATGCGTTATACTATATTAATGTTAATAAATACAAACTTTATAAAAAACGATCTTACTTGTTCATCCTATATATAGCTTGGAGGTATATCGTGGAAAAGCGCTCGACACACATTCCATCCCCAAAGAAACTCCTATACGACCGAATCGCCGAACAAGGCACAGTTTCCAAGTTAGATCTTCTACAAACATTTTCACTTACCAAAAGCACAATGACCCGAATATTAGATGAAATGACGGAAGAAGGCTTGCTGATAGAATGCGGATTCGGGGAATCTAGCGGAGGCAGAAGACCTATTTTATACCAAATCAATCCTTCCTACGGCTACATCATCGGTTTAGAGATTTCCAGGCTGTATTCTTCCCTTGGTTTATTTGATATGCAAATGAACCCAAAATCAATTGTTCACTGGCGAATGGATCAGGCATTCACACCTGAAAGATTTATGGATCACATAAGTAATCAAATACGCGCCTTCCTTAGAGACCATCAGCTGAAGGACAGTCAAATTATCGGGATAGGAATAGGAGCCGTAGGACCGCTTGACCGAGAAAATGGTTTAATCTTAAAACCGCTACACTTCCCTTCTTCTGGCTGGAACAATCTCCCTATTTGCAAACTGGTGGAGGAACGAACGGGCTTCAAAGCTTTACTCGACAACGGTGCCAATTCCGCACTCCTTGGAGAACGATGGTCCATCCGTCACGCTAACATTCAACATATGCTCTATGTACATGCTGGAGCTGGACTCCGTTATGCGATGATGTCGCATGGAAGTATTGTTCATGGCACGATGGATATGGAAGATGCCATTGGTCAAATGATCATCCAGACAAATGGACCCCGTTTAAATAATGAAGGGAACTATGGAGCTCTGGAAGCATTTGTTTCTGTGCAGGCGCTTGAACAAAGTGCACGCTCAGAGGCAAAAATGGACAACGATCTGATCCTCCAAAGATATAAAGTGGCGCCTGAGAAGCTGACTTATGATGTATTGGTACAAGCCTTTAGAGAGGGTAATCCATATGCGCGTGAATTATTTACTCAAGCCGCCATTCACTTCGGTATTGGCCTCGCCAACGTTATCAACCTGTTTCATCCTGGGACTATTATTCTAGGTGGTGCGCTCATCCACTCTCACGAGTTGTTTTTCCAAACGGCGGTTGAAGTGGCCCAGCGAAACACTTACCGTTATCCTGAATACCAACCTCACTTCTCCCTAGGCACATTAAAAGAAGAAGCTGTGGTGACTGGTGCGGCTATTATGGTGAGAAATCAAATGGTTCTTTAACATAATAAAAAGGTTGTCCCAAAACATTTGCATGATTGTTGGGACAGCCTTTTTTAATTTGAGCTATAGTGGTTGACAGCAACTCTTAAATTTTTTCCCGCTTCCGCAAAGACATGGATCATTTCTACCTGGAAGTGGTTTGGCACTTTTCCTGAACACCAGCATCTGCTCCGATTTAAGTCGGTTTGCTAGCAGTATCATCCGTTCATAGGCATATGAGTAGAACATTTTATAGCTACGGCAGAAATAATCAACCTCAGTACGATCATGAACATCAAGCCAATTCCGGTTGCGCGGGCACCCCCCATTGCAAAAGCTAAGATACTCACACTTATAGCATGATTCATTCATATTGGGTTTCATTAACAAAAAGTCATCATATATGGGGCTGTTAAGCAATGCTTCAAGGTCGGTATGGCCGATATTTCCTAACCTGTGCTCTTCATCAATAAAGAAATCGCAAGGATAGGCATCCCCGTTCGTTTCAAGCACCATCATCTTCGGGCAGCATGAGTTGTGGACGCATAACTCCGCCTCACGATGCATGAATACTAGAAGCATATTCTCAAAAATACGAATGGGAATCTCCGGATATCCCTCGTTGTACCACAGATCAAATGTACGGCATAAAAACGCTCCATATTGTTCAGGTGTAATTCGAAAACGGCCAGGCATATCACTCTTCTGTGAGACAAAATCCATGCAAGGGATAAACTGAATATAAGGAAATTGTTGTTCCTGGTAGAATGCCATCAATGCGTCTGGTTTCATCACATTATCTTCATGAATCACCGTCAGAATACTATAGTCCACTCCCTCGTTCTGTAGATGGCGAATCCCACGCATAACTAGATCATAACTACCTTTCCCCGAACCCGTTATACGATGTGCATTATGAATGGGCTCAGGACCGTCCAAACTAATCCCAACCAAATAGTTGTACCGTTTAAAAAATTTCGCCCATTTCTCATGAATTAGCGTTCCGTTGGTCTGCAGCGCATTACTGATCATCGTATGAGGCGGTGCGTACTTAGCTTGGAGTGAAATCACGCGTTCAAAATATGGAAGTCCGGCTAAGAGCGGTTCCCCTCCCTGCCAAGAGAAAGTCGCTATACCAGATGATCTTTTCATGTACTGAGCGATAAACCGCTCCAGAAGATCCGTATCCATCACTTGGATCGGATGATGAGGTTGTCCCCCTGCTGTACTGTAATAACAATAATCACAGGCTAGATTACAATCCTCTGAGACGGTTTTCCACATGACATGAAGGGTCTCAGACCTCGAGGTCTGTATGCAAGTTGTCATACGATTCTGCCCCTCCTATATAAATATTACCTTTATGAAACCTATTTCCTATTTCTTCAATTAAATCATAGGTATGGACATCAACGATGAGTAAAACATCATAGTTTGTCGAATATCTAGAGATAAAAAAATACACTCCCCATTGTCTGTCGAGACAATGGGGAGTGTATTTTCTTTGAAGATAAATAGAGCATTACCAGACACTGTTTCTTTAATTACGAACGTATTCCTTATTCGCTGTTTCCAACATGGATTTCCAATCCGCAAATGTAGTCTCTCTAACTACATGACGATCAAAAAGTTCATCAGGTATGTCAGCAACATCTTCTTCTGTCTTTACTTGAAAGTTCCCTTTGATTACAAACTCATCGAAACTCTTGCAATTGGAATACTTACTCATAAACGCTTCATTAAACAACTTCTCGAAAGAGATATGATTGGGATCTTCTTGATACGTTTTCTGACCTTGCAACTCATTCATCAATTCTTCCATGGTCATTGGTTTTTGTCTTCTCAAATTACCACTCCTAATTTTCTGTTATAGTTATAGAATATCATGTTAATCCATAAATCACACGAATCCTAAGCTTAACATAATTTTGACTATTTTACCTTTCGATTTTCACTTTAATACGTAAAAAAAAAGATCCTAATCTCAGAATGAAAATATCGGCCATAACAAAAAGCCTCCCTTATACTTATAAGGAAGACTTCTTAATATTATTTCCTCTAGGACAATTTCACCAAGCTGTAGTTTTTCTTACCCTTACGGATAATGATAAACCGGCCGCCAATAGCTTCGCTAGCTGTAACTTCCAGTGCTACGTCGCTAACTTTCTCACCATTCATGGAGATTGCTCCTTTGGTGATATCCTCACGTGCTTGACGCTTGGACGGCTCGATACCGAGATCAACCAACCACTCTACGATATTTTTAGAATCCAGTGTAGTTTCGTAGGTCGGCATTTCCTTGAAGCCTTGCTCGATCTCATCAGCAGTTAGGGATTTGATATCTCCACTGAACAGAGCAGCAGTAATACGTTTAGCCTGCTCCAGCAATTCTTCACCATGCACGAATCTGGTCATTTCTTCAGCAAGTGTTTTTTGTGCTTCGCGTTTATGCGGTTCAGTCTGTACTTTTTCCGCAAGTGCATCAATTTGCTCTTTAGATAGGAATGTAAAGTACTTCAAGTATTTCACAACATCACGGTCATCGGTGTTTGCCCAGAACTGGTAGAACTCAAACGCAGTCGTTTTGTTCGGATCCAGCCAAATTGCTCCTCCAGCTGATTTACCGAATTTCGTACCATCGGCTTTCAGCATAAGCGGGATCGTAAGTCCGAATGCCTTTGCTTCAGGACCTTCTTTTCTACGGATCAGATCCAAACCGCTTGTAATGTTGCCCCACTGATCAGAGCCACCAATTTGCAGTTGAACATCTTCATGCTGGTACAGATGCAGGTAATCTAGGGATTGCAGGATTTGGTAGGAGAATTCCGTAAAGGAAATTCCGCTGTCCAATCTGCTCGCTACAACATCCTTGGCAAGCATTGAATTGATGCTGAAGTTCTTACCATAGTCACGCAAAAACTCGATAACATTGATTTTATGTGTCCAATCGTAGTTGTTCACCATACGAATTTGATTGTCGCCATCAGTTACGAACAGTTTTTTCATTTGTGCGGTAAGCGCATCTACGTTAGCTTGGATTTGCTCCAGCGTCTGCAATGATCGCTCGGATTGTCGTCCACTTGGATCACCGATCGTACCCGTAGCACCGCCAATTAGCATAACCGGACGATGTCCTGCTAGCTGGAATCTTTTGAGCACCATGAATGGAATCAAGTGACCAATATGCATACTGTCACCCGTCGGGTCTACACCGCAGTACACCGAAACGGATTTCTGGTTGGTTAATTCTCTAAGCCCTTCGGCATCGGTTTGTTGATTGATGGCATCGCGCCATTCTAGTTCATCGATAATATTCATTGCCTAACACCCCTTAAATTAGTAGATATCCTATAACGAATCATCAGTCCGCCAAGCGAATATAAGGATAGTTGATGAAGAGAAACTTATAAATCCTTATATTTAAAAACAAAAAAATCGTCCCCTTGTCTATTGTAGACATAGGGACGATTGAATAACCGTGTTACCACCCAGATTGCACCAATGAAACGCTAATGCTAAGACACAGCATTGATGCCACTCGTGACGAGATATCGTTCGCCATTCCGCTCGGTGTTAGCCGAGATACTCCAAAGTGTAATTCGTACTCTTAGTGTGTACCGGGTTTCATCAACCCCCGGCTTTCTGGAACAGGGACTAAGCTACTACTGGGCTTCTTCAACGTATATCGTATATAAGATTACAGCCAGTATAGTGAAATAATTCTTCAATGTCAACATCTTAAGCTGAGAATACTGAGACACACTCCTGCTGTGACGCACTACTAGGCATTGCCTATTTTTTTCTGTTACAATTACGAAAAAAGAGGTGAACAACTCCGTATGCTTGATCCAATCGATAATCATATTTTAGAACGACTAACTCAAAACAGCAGAATTTCCTACACCGATCTAGCTAAAGAAGTTAATTTATCAAGTGTCGCGGTTAAGGATCGTATTGATCGGCTCGTCAATCAAGGAATTATTGAGCAATTCTCAATCGTCATCAACGCAGAAAAATTAGGAAAGAAAATTTCGGCGTATCTAGAGCTTGAAGTGGAGCCTGCCCATTTAAATCATATTGTCAGAGTCCTAAAAGAAAACGAACGCGTAGCCGTACTTTATGAAATGACAGGGCCTTGCATTCTTCACATTCACATTCTAGTTGAGAACCTTGAAGAGATGGAACGGTTTATGCGTGAATCCATCTACTGCCTGGATGGTCTAGTCCGTGTAGAAAACCAAATCTTATTAAAACGCCACAAAAATCAGGATGGTCTAAATATATAAAAAAAGAACCGACTTTATAAAGACGGTTCTTCTCTGGTTTGGATCTTATTTTGTTTATGAAATGATTGCTAATTCGACCTATTCTGTTTTAGATAACTTAGCTTTATAAAATTTCGTGAAATATTCGCTGACCTGAACCTTCTCTTTCACAACTTCTATTGGAGCAACGAGCTTAACGATCTCTCCATTGTACATTCCTGTCGTCGCCCCGACTTTCATCTCTAGTACATTATTATTGTAGCTTATAGTTACTGTCTGAGTAGTCGGCTTCCAGCTCACCTTCGCACCAAAGCTTTCAAAGCTGCTACGTAATCCCACTGCCTTGCGCTCCAAATCACCGAATTGGCCTTTATCGATCAAAGCATGCACACCCCAGTTTCCATCCACCACCTGTGTAATTCCGAAATCCGTGGACACAGACATCAGTGAGTACGCTTCATCCTCGCTCAATTCCATTCCAGCCATTAAAAAATCTTTTGTTTTATGAGCGGCATCCTTCATTGCTTTGTCGATGGACGAGTTTTTGAAGATATCCGTCTGAGCACTAGCCCCCAGCTCCTCCAAATAATTGGCGTAGCTGAAGCCATGCACAACCCATTCGTATTCATTTTCAAGTAATGGGAAACTTAATCCACTCAGTTTTTGGTTAAGCGTTGCTTTTTTATGAAGAATGACTTGTATATCACCAGTAACTGATGTCTCGATCGCAGTTCCGTTAATCTCGGAATCCCCTTGGCCGGCATGCGGGTCACCAATCGACAGTAGCGCACCCGGTACGGATACAGGATAATACATCGTTGCACCTTCAGTAATCCTCCAATCATCAACGTTGCCACCATTGTATGAAGGAGGTACTGAATCTACAATATCCGCTTCTTTAGGCGCCACACCCATCGTGCCGAAGTGGAGACGTACTGGAATCTTTATACCTTTCAATACATCGAAGTTCTTATCAATTGTATTATGGTCTACAATTACACCTGGGTAGTCGATTGTCGGGTGCACTTGACCATCCGGATCGGTTTGCACTGTCCATTTGTAGTTATAAACAGCTGTTGCATAATCCGCCCCACCTTCAGTATCCATCTCATAGATGGTGACCACTTCACGTTTTTTCGGCTCCTCAACCATATCTCCGTATAGATAACCCCAGTTCGCCGCGGCATTCACACCATAGGTTTTACCTGCGTATTTGTCATTTCCATTAGGTCTAAGCTTCATGTCCAGAATCTTCACTTCCAGAACATCCCCTGGCTCAGCGCCTTCTACTGCGATAGGTCCCGTCATAATATGTACGCCTGGTCCACGAAGCGCTTCGTTCTTCTCCCCTTCTATCCAGTGAAAAATATCCTCAACACCCGCATCCCCTTTAATCATCCGATCGTAATCATCACCGGAATGATGAGTAATGGCCTCGACTGTTACAATATCTCCCGATTGTACCGTTAAAGCTGGATCACCTTTACCAATATTCCCCCAGCGAACAGTCTCCGAATTCGCCTTTAGAACATGCGTTTTCGGTTTATACGCACTTTCCGAGATGTCAGCAAAAATAACACCAACTGACGATCCAGCTAACAAAACCACCGATAAAATGACACTGACCTTCAGAAATGTTTGTCTTTTCATAGTAAAATCCTCCTCAACTCAATTCAATGTTATATTTCATAACATTTTGTGTTTTTGAGTATAACAGAAGAATTCCAGATTAACAATATAAATATTTATACGCTTCTAGGTTTAAATAATAAATCAGAACTATTATATATCTTTAATTATCCAACCCTCCTTCTTCGGTACAATAAAAAAACGCCAACACTTATTAGCTAATTAGCCATAGTGTTTGACGTTTATCTTCCATTCTAAGCAGCACTTCATTTTCAACGTAGAGCAGTAATACTCCTTGTAGCCCGAGTTACAATCCGTTTCGTTTCCTTGGAATCCGAAGAAATTAACCACCTCTCACTAAGCTGTTCCACCCAGTCTGGATTACTTTTACTCGCATCGTTCAACCAATTACTTACAGAATCCTGAACGTATTTTGACGGATCTGACTTAAGTGGTTCTAATAATGGAAGTGCTATTGCTGGGTTTTCTTTTAGCGCAGTAATATGCTTCGCCCATACCCCATGTGGCCGCGTCAATTCGATTGCATATCTCCTTATGTTCGTATCTTGATCATGAACCCAGCTCTCTAAGAACTTAATGGAATCATCCAATTCTGCAATGACCGATTCCCTTAAAGCCATCCATGAAATCTCACGTACCCCAAAATGATCATCCGCTGCAAATGGACGGATATCCATTAGCTTTTGCGATAGACTTAAAGATTGATTTAGACCGATCATATAGGCAGCCCAACAGCGGACACTATCGGAACGATGCTGCGCTAAAGCTGAGAATACTTGGACTTGTTCCAACTCTGATTTGCACTCCAATACCTGTTGCCACTCCCGTGCGATAGCCGGTATGAGCTTCATGATTTTCTTTTCCGATGAATCGCCAAGCCTTTGTAAAATTGGTTCGGATTCCTGTCCAAAACCTAGCTCGTCCAGCACATTTTCCAACAAAACCATATGGTCCACAGCAAGCCATTCCGTTAAATTTACAGTCTGTAATTGTCCTTTATGCAACAGTCCTACAACATCAGCAGGAATATCGCTAACTTTTCTAGCTCCCTTCCTATGCTCCATATAAATCTTCCCTTCACCTATGATTTTAAAGGCTTGGATAACCTTCTTCTTATATCTAGGATACGGATATTTCTAACCATAAAGATGTAATCTCATTTACAACTCATAATCTTTATAAATTTCTTTCCAAAATCTTATCATGGTGGATACGTATAGTTCTGAACCCAGTCTGAAGCACCTCAGCTTTTACCAATTCTTGCAATGCCACAGTAACCGCTTCTCTGCTCGCACCAATCAAATTGGCGATTTCTTGATGTGATAGTGGAACATTGATTTTATAATAATTATTCTCACTTTTAACGCCTAGTTGATCCGATAGCTTTAAAAGAACGCACAATATTTTATCATGCAGATTTCCGATGGCTAGGTTTTGAGTTAACTGACTCATACTTTTTATACGATCGCTCAATACTTGCATTAATGACATCAAAAATCTAGGTCGAGTAGCTACGAATTCTTCAAATCTTACAGGATCAATTGTACAGATATGACACTCTTCCATGGCTTCAATGTAATGATCTTTGGTTCCAAACGAAATCACGTTCATTTCACCAAAAACATTACCCTCACTCAGAATATCCGAAGTAAATTGCTTCCCATCCGCATTCAATCGGTATAAACGCACCTTTCCTTTTTTCACAAAAAATAATCCTTCAGAGAAGGTTGTCGGTGTCTGGATATATGTATTTTTCGGGACTACTGTTATTCGAGTTAACTCTTCCATTTCCATTAGATCTTCCAGCGCTAACGATTGAAGCAAATTGAATTGAGATAAATAATGAATAGTCTCCATTGCCCCTCCCTTAGATAACGTTATTCGTAATTTTAGTATACCGCACAAAAAAAACCACGTCCTAAGGACGCAGCTTATTCGTTAACGATTACTTGCTTCCCAGCGCGCTACTTCTTCACGAACACGAGGAGCTACTTCCGTTCCCAGCAGTCTAATCGCCTGCATAACATCCTCATGAGGCATTGTACCGTGGGGCATATGTAAAAAGAATCGCGTAATTCCCACATGCTTGCGAAGATGAATGATTTTGTTCGCAACGGTTTCTGGATCACCTACGTACAGAGCGCCATCAAAGCTGCATGCCGCATCATAATCGGAACGATGGTATGGCGGTGTCCCTTTTTCCTTCGCCCGCACATTGGTCCGAGCATGCGTTGAAGGGAAAAATTTCTCCAATGCTAACTCATTAGTCTCAGCAATAAACCCGTGTGAGTGTGAGGCAATAGGCAGGCTTGAAAGATCATATCCGGCTTCAGCCGCTGCTTTTTTGTAGAGCTGTACATGCTTCGCATAATCAAGCGGCTGAACATTTCCAATAATAGCTAATACAAAAGGTAAACCTAATGTTCCAGTGCGGATCGCAGACTCTGGACTACCTGCACTCCCAATCCAAATCGGTAACGGATCTTGAACCGGACGCGGGTAAATCCCCAGATTGTTTATGGCTGCTCGATGTTTGCCACTCCAGGTTACTTTTTCTGACTTTTGGATGGCTAATAACAATTCCAGTTTCTCATTAAAGAGTTCTTCATAATCTTTCAGATCATAGCCGAATAAAGGAAAAGACTCTGTAAACGAACCGCGGCCGATCATAATCTCTGCACGTCCATTCGAAATGCCATCTAGCGTTGCAAAATCTTGAAATACACGTACGGGATCTGCTGAAGACAGGATCATCACGGCACTGGTCAACCGAATCTTCGAAGTCAACGATCCAGCTGCCGCTAACACAACCGCAGGTGATGAAGCCGCATAATCATTACGATGATGCTCGCCCACTCCGTATACATCTAGTCCCACCTCTTCAGCAAGTACAATTTCCTCCACTACTTCACGTAGTCGTTCTGCATGACTTATTGTCTCACCCGTTTGGACATCGGGCGTTGTCTCGACAAAGGTACTTATTCCAAGTTCCACTCTCGTTTCCTCCTAAAGTTCTGCACGATGCATTATTCTCTGGATGTAAATGTTTGAATATTCATAATTACATTTAATCAAGAAACCCATTATAATAGGATTCACCGATAATTCCAACTATTTCAGATCCCCTCGATTATTGATCGGTCTGAGGAGCCCTTATTTTAATGGTTTTGTCCATTTTGCGAGATTATCGGACTCAGATGCTGCTTTTTGCTCAAACCCACTACCAAAATGTGTGTTTTTATGGAAATAAGAACTAAACGGTCCGAAACTAGTGCGATGTAAGAGCCAAGACAATATTAAAAGACCACTAATCACCTGAAAAACGGAAGTTTAGTGGTCTATTTTTAACTAGTTCATGTTCCCTATACTCGAGCTTATGGGCTTATCCAGCGGTTTCGGGGGTTTCCTCTGATTGATTCCAATCCCCACTCGACCAAACACAAAGGCTCCGCCTGGAATACGATTCGCTATGTTCATGATGATCGCCGATCCTACCACACATCCGACAAATTGGAGAAGCACACTGAATAGTCCAAGGTTTTGCAACACCAACGAAGAAGGAAGTTTGACGAATAAAGCCAACAACAACGGGTGAAGCAAATATATGCCGAAGGAGTATCTACTGCTCCACTCCAGCACACGCGGCACTTTTTTCAATGAAGAAGCCACTGTGAAGAGTAGTAGAATCATGCTCATGGCGAAAAGTAACATATCAATCCTCTTGGAACTATGTGCCGTAATCCAGCCTTGCCCATTCACGAATAGCACAAACGCGCCTGTTACAACTGGAAGCACGTAGACAGCTAAACGGAACTGTTTTAATTTTTCCCGGAACCAAGCCTCATTTCGCCCCAAGTAATAAGCCATAGTAAAGTAGAAAATCCACCCCGGAGAGAAAACCCAATACAATTTATCCCAAATATATTGAGCAGCTACCGTATCTACGGGTATGGTGAAATTAAAAAAACCTAAGTAAGCCACATTAATAACGAATGACGCAATCAGTATAGATCGTGGAGTGAATTTTTTGGCATGCTTTTGAAATAAGAGGAACAAGGCATAAAACTGAAAGATAATTAGGATAAAGTAGCCATGAAAATCGCCAAGTAACCAATGACGCCAGAGGAAGTACCAAAAAGCCTGAAGAAGCGGAATCCCCTCACTGCTCGCCATATCCAATCCTTTTAACCCTGCGTACAAAGCTCCGAAAAAAAAGTAAGGAAGCAAAATATACTTGATCCGTTTCTCCCAAAATTTCGCGGGAATTCCGTCCGGGTATGCAAAAGACAATACGAATTGCGAGATAAATACGAATACCGGTGTGCCAAATGTAAGCAGCAGACCCACTGACTCTACCCAAGGCGTGTTTCCATCGTCATAGACTCGATATAAAGCATGTAACAGCGCTATACTTAAGCAGGCTATACTACGTAGAACAAACATTTCCGAATTTAATTTTCGTTCCATGGGGATGACCCCTTTCGATATTTGCGATTAATGGTCCACAGCACTGCCTACAGTCAATCGGGCTGCAATCGTCTTCTTGAGTCCCTGGTGAAGATCATGGTGAGGAAACCAGGACATCAACTCGTTTGCTTTGCTATTGTTTAAATAGCTGTGAAGAATATCTCCCGGTCGAGCCTGTTCATAGGTTGTCTGGGATTCCCGGCCTGTAATACCGCCTATCATTTCTACAATCGTATTAATGGAGGTCGCCACCCCACAGCTAATATTTATGATCTGATTATCCGCATTCTCATCTGTACAAGCCGCATTTACAAACGCCTGTGCAACATCCTCAACATAGACAAAATCCCTGGTCTGTTCTCCATCCCCATAAATCACAAGCTCCTTGCCTTGCTTTATGCGATCCAGAAAAATCGAAACGACACCAGCTTCACCATGCGAGCTTTGTCGAGGTCCATATACATTCGCAAGACGAAGAATCGTGTACTTCAGCCCATGCATGCTGGCAAACATCCGAATATAAGACTCAGGAACACTTTTTGATACCCCGTAACAAGATTCTGGATTTAAGGGATGTTTCTCGTCAATGCTCAAATATTCAGGATTACCGTATACAGCGGCCGACGAGGCGTACACGATCTTTTCAACCTGATGCTCCTCACACATCCGCAGGACGTTAAGTGTGCCAACAATATTCACATTCGCATCAAACAATGGATTGCGCTGAGATTCTCTTACGTCAATCTGTGCAGCCAGATGAATGACCACATCCGGTTTCTCACGGATAAAGACTTCACCCAGAGTCTCGTCCCGAATATCGTATGGATATAAAAGTGCGGAAGGATTTCTATAGAATGAGCCGGAAGCACCCGATAAATTATCTACAATTACAGTTTCGATCCCCTCTCTTATAAGCCGGTCAACAACATGTGACCCAATAAAACCAAGCCCCCCAGTTACTAATACCTTCAAATAAAAAACTCCTTTCGCCCTGTAAAGTGCTCTTTGTACCATGCATCTGTAGAAAAGTTCACATAAAATACTTAAGAAGAAACGATGTTGTCATCCTTTATGGACGACAACCGTTACTCGTAGAAATATAAGGATGATTTATAACGTGAAACTTAGCCTTATATTTCAAATCAAAAAATAAAGGAGTGAAGTATATGGCAACCGCACCTATTCCAGATAATTCTGTAACAACGTCCGTTATTGCGGACGGAGCAGTCACTTCTATTAAATTAGATCCTGAAACTAACGGTTACGTGAATGTTCGATCCTATGGAGCTACAGGGAATGGTACCAAAGATGACACCGTCGCAATTCAAAATGCAATTAATGCTGGAAATGCTAAACGCAAGGTTGTTATTTTTCCGCCTGGTGTATATAAAGTCTCTTCCGGCCACATGCGTAACCCTTCAGTTCTAGATTGGTGGTGTCTTCGTATTCCAACCGGAACTAACCTAAGCTTTGAAGCCGGCTCAAAATTGGTGCTTGCCCCTAACCCACCATCAGATACTCGAGTTCTTGTTATGTTAAATGCCTCAAACATCACGATATCCGGCAGCCTCGAAATAGACGGAAGTGCTTCGACTGTTAAAACAGCTGTCAACGATCAACTTCATGGCTTGTTCATTTCTTCTTCGCAAAATATAACGATCGAATCGGTGTACTCTCATGATTGCTATGGTGATAATATTTTTATTGGAGGGACAGAAGATATCCCATCCGTTAATGTGCATATCGGATATGCGTACTGTGAAACGGCTGGTCGAAAAAACTTTGTAGTCCATTTCGTAGACCAGCTTCATGTCAACAGAGCGGTATTAAATAACAGTCGCGGTGGTGCACCTGGGTTTAATGGCGCCAATTCACTCGATGTAGAACCCGACATCTTCAAGGGAACGCGTAGCTTTTATCAGCGATTCGACTCTTTGACAACAATTGGTTTCGGCAATGATATGACAACTGGACTTTCAGATGAGATAACGAAACTCTGGACTCTCGACATCGGTTCACTAGATATGCGTGTAAGTGGATCAGTAAGTCCAGCATTGCTGTCCTATGGATTGACGCTAAAAATCAGCCATTTGTCTATTCGCTCGACGGATCATAAAGCTAATTACGGTATACAAACGATCTATTCACAATTTATTGATATCGGAAGCGCAAAGTTCGATGGAATCGGCGGCCCTGCGATCTACGCTGCGTTTAATGCTGCTGGAGGAAAACCAAGATTGCATATCGGCTCGTTAGGGATGTACGGCTCGGGTTCCACCTTAGCAAGCGGAGTCCGAATCGACGGAGGAGATCTTTATGTGGGGACGATAGATGCACAGGACTTAACGGGCAGTACCTTACAATTATTCACAACAGAGTCTGACGCGATGGTTACTGTCGACAATATGATTGTCCGTAACAGCGGGACCAATCAAGTCGTGCTAGCCTCTTCATATGGTGCAGCTAAGCCCTTCCTGCACCTGAACAATGTAGCAGTGTTTGATACCCGTTCTGTAAAGGTAAAACGCATTCTAGAATTCGAAACATTGGTTGCCATGCAGGGTACTTCTCTTGGTACCTTGTATAATCCGTATGCTTTAACTGAATGGTTCTCTACCTATGGCAACTTCAAACGGGCAGTCCGACTCGTTGGTGGAACATTACTTCCTGCAGTATTTATCGTGGAAGGATCGCCTGAGGGAACGATTACCGCTCCGATTGGCAGTCTGGCTATGCGAACAGATGGTGTAGCGAAAGCCACTTTTTATGTGAAGGAAAGCGGAACCGGTGCTAACGGATGGATTGCTAAGTAATTTTTCAGCGGTTCTGAATACAAGATTCTATCGCATCCATTACGCGTACCAGATCATCATCCGATAAAGAGCTACCGGAAGGTAGACATACACCTTTTGTGAACAATTGATCAGATACACTATGTCCCTCCATGTATGGATAATAGAAGGTGTTCTCGAACAGCGGTTGCAAATGTAATGGTTTCCATACAGGTCTAGCTTCTATATTGTTGAATTCCAGGCACTTTAAGAGTTGATTAGCGGAGAAGCCTGCGATTTCTTCATCAATCGTTAGCGCACTTAACCAGCGTGTACTGCGACAATTTGGCGCTTCCGGCATGAAATGAAGACCCGGAATGGATCCCAATCGATCTGAGTACACTTGAGAAATATATCTACGTCGTTCAACCTTTTCCTCAAGTAGCTCCAGTTGCCCTCGTCCTATGGCTGCCAAAAGGTTACTTAGCCGGTAGTTATAACCCATTTCGGAATGCTGATAGTGTGGAGCAGTGTCACGTGCTTGGGTAGACCAGAAACGGGCTTGATCTAATGCATCGGTATCATCCGACACAAGCATACCTCCACCTGAGGTTGTAATAATTTTATTCCCGTTGAAAGAATAGATTCCGAAGCGGCCCCAAGTACCACTGGCCTTTCCGTGATAAAAGGCACCGAGGGATTCCGCAGCATCTTCTATTAGAGCAATACCGTAACGATTCGCGATTTCTACAATTGGTTCCATGTCTGCGCTCTGTCCGTACAGATTGACAACAACAGCTGCTTTAGGCAGTACCCCTCTATCATTCAAATCCAGGCAGGCCCGCTGAAAGGCTAGTGGACACATATTCCATGTCTCTGGTTCTGAGTCGACGAATACAGGTGTAGCCCCCAAATATAAAATAGGATTGGCACTAGCTACGAACGTGAGCGTCGAACAAATCACGTAATCTCCTTGAGAAACGCCAGCAAGACGTAGTGCGAGATGAATTGCCGCTGTTCCAGAGCTTAACGCAAGTGCACCCTTTGATCCTGTATAGTCGGCCATCTCCCGCTCGAAAGCATCGACTTGTGGTCCGATGGGAGCGATCCAGCCAGAGTGAATTGCATCCTCCAAATAAGCCTGTTCACGTCCACTTACATGCGGTGGGGATAACAAGATTCGTGGTAGAATGCTTGGTTGACGAATACTCATGCCTTGCTCCTTTCTCCATTTGGATGCTTTAATCCAAATGGAATACATATCTTATTGACTTACTTCAGAGCGTGGTCCATGATATTTTGATTCAAGAGAGATGGATGCCGGTAAAGCGGAAAGTAATTCCCCGCAACCCCAGTGTCACAGAGTGCTATCATTCGTTCATACACCTCGGGGAAAAATATTCGCTTACCCAAGTAATAGTCCAGTGGCTCTAGTTGAGTAGCGAATCTTAACTTGAACTGAAACAGCTCGTCATTCCCCTTATATCCCCCACCGAGATGGAATTTTTCGTATCCATTCTCCATCCCCCATACGGCTGCTGCGTGAATGAGAAATTTGGTAGGTGACCACTGCAGATAAGCTCGATCCCAACCGCATAAGTGATAATGCATCCATGGTCGATCAAGGAGTACAATACTTGCCCCTACACTCCTCTCCCCATCCATCGCCTCAAACAGTGTTACCCGTCCGTCTGGCAAACGGCTTGTATCTTCTATAAATTTTTGTGGGAAATAATAAAAGGGATCTGCTTGTAAATCATTTAACGTCCCGTAATATAACTCGATGAAAGGCTCGATCCGATCCTTAAGATCCGACTTTCGAATGGTGAATGGAGCTGACTTTAATTTACGGATATTTCTTTTATGATTGCTGCCATAGTTCTGGATTAGCACTGACTCTGAGCCAACTGTCAAATCCATGTAAACTGTATTCCGATTGAGCTCCGTAGTAAGCCCTTTTTGGTATTCAGTGGCATTGCCTATGAAAGGATGGAATCTTACAAACTCGGTCATGATCTTTTTCTCTCTACAGTAATCTGTGAACGTTTCACTGAATTGTCGGTACAACTCTGTTCGTTCCGCTCCTATTGGCACATTAGATATCGGCCCCCCGTATCCATAAGGTGTGCTGATGTCATACCATTCTCCTTCAAGTCCCAGCTGGATGACTGCGGGAAGATGGCTAATGCAGCGAAGTAAGTAAGGATAAATGATAAGCTTCTCACCCTGCTTAAAAACAAACAGCTCTGCCTGTTGATGATCATCATCCTCAAACAGCCGAAAAAAATCTGCAGAAAAATAGATATCCTTACTATTCATCTGATTCAAATAAGCATCCCATTCTTCAGAATGCGAGCTATTAAGCACAATGAAATCACTCATACGTCACCTCCTAAAAGTTATGTTAGCGTACGCTTCCTTGAGATACTTCGACAAAACTTACTTAGGAAGCATTCGCTGCTAATCCAATATTTTGATCATACGTATACTTTCAGTGCTTAAGCTTAGCGCTGGGTCTCTCTCTCGTAAGAATGCATCGGATGAAAGCAATAACAGCTTTCTCTCTCGGTCAAGGTCGAGTAACACATCGGTTAGTGGATACCCACCGTCCCACTCTCCACTTTGCAGTTGGATGCGAAAATACTGCTCGCCGAGCCGGCCTACAACTGAAGTCTTCTCCTTCGTTCTAATCCTAAATGAAGAAAATCCGTATTTCAGATGATGTGCCTCTGCCATTGGGTAATCATCAATAATGTAAGTCACTTCTTCATCATCTATATCCGCTCCAGCAGCAACAACATCTGCGCTAGCCATTAATGAACGATCCAAATCCCTCACATACCAATAAGTGCGTCCTTCTTCTACAAAGCCAAGGCGAAGGTACCAAGCATGCGCCTGTTCATTCCATGAGAACACATCCAGTACCAACTTCTTAATATCGTCCTTCTTGGCTAATTTCTCGCCGTACGCCATGAGCATTCCGCCAATGCCATCTTTGCGAAACGCCGCATCCACGTTTAAATTATTCAGAACCAATATTTGTTCCATTCTTCGCCATTCCGCGAATCCAATGAGCACTTCTCCAATATAGGCTCCAATCAACAATGTGGCCGAATGACCTCCACATTTACAAGCCGCTTGTAGATATGCTGGATAACCCGTACAAGCAAATATCGTTTGATTGTACACATGCTCCGGTAAGTTGCTCTTCAAGAGCCGGCATGCATGATGTATATCGTCTTCATGCAGCGGTCTAAACTGCACACTCATGCCTGGCCCTCCTTTTTATTCAGCCTATACTCATCCAGAGGCAGGCTATGCCGACCTGGATTGGCTACAACATCATCCTGGCGAATCACCTTCAAGACGGTCTTACATAATATCAGCGCATCAAGTCTGAAACTTAAATTCTCGACATAGGTAACATCATACGAAAGCCGGTCTTTCCACGACGAAGTATTACGTCCTGACACCTGTGCTAATCCCGTAATTCCTGGTCTTACTGAGAAACGCAGCCTCTCCTGTTCAGAATAATATGGGCTATAACGCATGAGTAAGGGTCTTGGACCAATCAGACTCATTTCTCCCTTTACAACATTCACCAATTGTGGTAGTTCATCCAGACTTAGTTTCCGGATGATTCCGCCAAATTTGATATATCGTCGCTCATCTGGTAACGGCTGACCCTGCATGTCATACAGTTCAGCCATGGTCCGAAATTTGTAGATGAAGAAGGGTTTCTCTCCCCGTCCTGGTCGTTGCTGCTTGAACAAGATTGGGCTTCCAAGCTTCATTCGAATCAACAACGCCACCACAGCCATGACTGGACTAAAAATACATAACATAACGATCGCTCCCACAAGATCGAAGCCTCGTTTCATATGGCGATACATGTTAGTACTCCTCCCGCCTTTCTCTTAATCCGTAAAAAGACGTTCCTTAAGTGAGTTCACCTGTTTTAAATCAGCACTCCAGTAGTACACCTTTGTTCCGACTAGCGGATCAGAACCAAAACTGTTGTTACCTGGAATCTGTTCGTATTGAAAGTCCTCAGAAGTAATCCCCTTGAATAACCAAGCTAAGCTGAGTAAATCACTGTCACTGAAGCTTGTATCGATAATGTCCTTCTTTTCATGGAGTAATAATCCCGCCAGATCTGGAAGATGCTCAGGGCTCAACAACTTATTAGCCACAGCTCTAACGATATTGAATTGCTCCTCTTGACGACTAAAGTCACCGTTTGGAGTAGAATACCGCTCCCTAGCAAGGTAGAGTGCATGTACGCCATCCAGATGCTGTTCGCCTTTTTTGATGGTAATCTCTGGGGTTATTGTGACGTCCTGATCGATTACCATGTCGATCCCACCGATTGAATCGATGAAATCACGAACTCCAGAGAAATTCGTCTTGATGTAATGATGAATGGGAATATTCATAAAGTCGCTCACCGCTTGAATGAGCGTCAGCGTTCCTTGCTCATTCCCACCTTTGGACTCACCAACAATATGAGCATGATTAATTTTGGTGTATCCAACATTTTGTACATAAACCCTTGTATCGCGCGGTACAGATACGATGTTCACCTTCCGCTGTTCCGGCATTACATGCACAACCATGATCGTGTCTGCACGCGAGATTTCCCCACCCCACGTATCTGTTCCAATTAATACAACATTAAAGGCTGAAGTTTTTTTATCGGCTGCACCTGGCGATGCTGCTGGTTCTGTCGATGGTAAAACCACGCCGTCCGAATTTGCTGTACTTTTCGGAATCCCATCCGACTGTGTCTTCCCCACAGGCACTACAGAAACTTTCGAGTTAGGTATCGTCAATGGATTAAGGGCAGCCTTTTGAAATCGCTGCTCAGCATTTAACACCCCTCTAATCCAAATGCCACCAACTACAATCACAATCAGAAAACAAATCAGGGCGAATCTTCCAATTCGCCGCATGACTATTTGCTTTCTTGTGAATTCCTTGTCACTCTTACCACGCAAACGCAATTTTTTGTTCCATCTACTCATAAACGACTTCATCACTTAGATCCCCGCATGAACTTCAGATTTGATCCGTTCAAGCTCATGAGTAGCCACCTGTGGTTCTTCCTGAAAGCCCGAATAGCTTGGAATAAGCTGCTTTAATAATTTCTTAATCTGATAACTGCTTGGCACAAATTCGTACCGTTTGCACAAATTCTCCAGAACACCAAGAACCAAATTCAATTCGGATCTGGAAACACTTTGAGGCCGACTGATCATGATGCGATAGTTATTGGTGACCATCAATCCCTCCTCTTCTGTCAGGAGTTCCTCAAATAATTTCTCTCCAGGACGAATGCCCGTGACCACGATAGGGATATCTTTATCGGGTTCTAAGCCCGACAGACGTATTAAATCTCTTGCTAGATCGTATATCCGAACCGGTTTACCCATATCAAGCACGAACACCTCGCCACCTTGTGCCAGTACGCTCGCCTGAATAACCAATTGCACTGCTTCAGGGATCGTCATGAAATACCGCACCATATCCATATGGGTAACCGTAACGGGGCCACCACTCTCAATCTGTCTTTTGAATAACGGAATAACACTCCCCCGACTACCGAGAACATTACCGAAACGGACAGCAGCAAAAACTGTCTTGCTAGATGAATTCTGATCATTAATAATCATTTCTGCCGCTCGCTTCGTAGCTCCCATGACACTTGTTGGATTAACCGCTTTGTCCGATGAGATCAGAATGAACCGCTTAGCACCATATTTGGCACTCGCTTCCGCTACATTCCTTGTTCCGATCACATTGTTCTTTACCGCCTCTACCGGATTCATCTCCATAAGGGGCACATGTTTATGCGCAGCGGCGTGATACACAATCGTAGGTCGGAAATTCTGAAAAACACTATCGATCCGCGACACATCCTGAATATCAGCTATGATGGGTTGAATCTTCTGATCAGGATATAACTGACGTAGCTCTTGTTCAATCAGGTAAATGCTATTCTCACCATGACCAAGCAGCAACATTTCCTTCGGACGATATGCAGCTAGCTGACGGCACAGTTCTGAGCCAATGGAGCCTCCTGCACCCGTGATGAGAATACACTCACTCCCTAAATTCTCACGAATCTCTTCAGTATTAATCTCAACAGGAGTTCTACCCAGCAAATCATTTACGGACACTTCACGGATTCGATTGACCGCCATTTTCCCGTCCAAAATTTCTGTCATACTAGGCATTAGCTTAATCTGTGCTTTTGTTGATTTGCAGATCTCGATAATCTCCATTAAGTCGTTATGTGGCGCTGTCGGAAGGGCAATAATAATGAATGCAATGTCCAGTTGTTTCACGGCCTCGGGAATGAAATTTCGGTTACCCACAATCGGCAGCCCCATTACTTCCAGCTTTTGTTTAGAGGCATCATCATCAATGAAGGCAACGGGATGCATAAATTTGAACCTTGAATGCTTGATATCTTTCGTAACGAGGATTCCTGCTTTACCAGCCCCAACGATTAGAAGATTACCTTCGAAGGCATCCTTCACACCCGTTGTCTCAAATCCATCATTTAGAAGACGTTTAACCATTCGTAACCCAACTATGCCCAGAAACACATAACCCGCTGCAAAATAGATAGAAATCGGTAGTCGATAGGAAGGAATTACTGCATGGGTGGATAGGTTGACAGCAATCACTCCCACGAGGGTTAATACACTCACTTTTAGAAGCTGCAGTAACTCTCTCATTCCGGTGTATCGCCAGATATTGTTATACACTTTGAATCCAAATGAGAAGGCCGCATACACCGCAATGTGAATCAATATTGCCCACGGAAGCATCCACACGTACATCTCAGGGATTTGAAAATCAAACCGAAGTAAAAACACAAGCCACACTGAAGCCGCAATAATCCCTGCATCCAACATGACCAAACGGACGATCCGCATTTTCATCACTTCTTTCTCCCTAATTAACTAAAAATTCATTTACTCGCCTTTTAAGAGTGTGAATATTCAATCCCCCGATAGACTGGCATGCATTTCAGACGGAACCCGCTTTCTTTCCTCCTTGTTTAGCGCTTCTATATAGATCGAGTCCATTTCACGGAGCACAGCAGGCAACCCGTAACGAATGATCCTCTCCTTGTTTGCTTCTCCCATTGCCGTAGTTAATGCTGGATCATCACGTAATTGAGTAAAAGCCTTAGCGGTAGCGGCAATATCACCAACAGGAACCAACATGCCTGTTGACTCATGTTCGATCAAATCATGAATCCCCCGAATATGCGTACCTATAACGGGTTTTCCTACTGCCATCGCCTCCATAATCGCCCGAGGTAGCCCCTCGCGATAAGACACAAGTGCAGCAACATCACATGCTCTGAGTAGATCCGGAATATCTCTACGGTACCCAAGCATATGCACCCGATCGCTGACACCCAGCCGATTAGCAAGTTCCAATAGAGTCTGCTCGAACGGTCCTGTACCCGCAAAAGCCAGATGGATGTTTCCTGCTTGAGACCCCAACTGACCCAGCGCTTCAATCAACTGCTTCTGGTTCTTGTTGGCGTTTAATTCAGCAACGCATAGGATGACAAAGGGAGGTTCATCATGCTCACTCTTCGGCAGATCAAACAGTTGGCGTCGCCTATCTGCCTTCTCCGACGCAGTTTCAGGATGACCCTGTTCACTGCCGTAAACCTGGAGATCAAGTCCTACACCACTCACATAAGTTACCTTTTTCCGTATAGAAAATTTCTGGGCGCGTTCATAATCTTCTCTATTTATGGTGATTAAGACATCTGTCCAGCGAGCCATTAACCTCTCGAGCGGATAATAAAGCATCCAGTTGAGAAGAGGGGCTCCCTTGAAAAAATGAAAACCATGCGCTGTATACAATGTGCAAGGTACACCTGCTTTCTGGGCCGCAATCCGTCCGAGAATCGAAGCGACTGGCGTATGTACATGGATGAACTGGAACCCCTCCTCCTTGAAGCTTTCTGTTAATATCCCTAGCGCCGCCCAGTTCTGCATCTGTAATGGGCTACGCTGAATGGGCACATCATGGCACACGATCCCCTTCTCTTCTAACCGTAATCTCGCTTCCCCGGGCTGCGCGTAAGCATGCACTTCACAACCTTTTTGCTGCAATAACGCCATGTAAGGTAGATGGAAACTCTCAAAATGCCCGAAAATGGAGGCTACAAAAGCAACTCTTACCGGCCTACAGTCTTCAGCAGGTATGCTCCCGGACCTCTTGTTATTGAGCTTGTTGCGCTTGTTGCGCTTGTTCTGTTTGTTGTCGTAGTTTCCTACCCGTTGACTTTTCAGTGCCCTTGGTTCGATATCGCTTCACTCCTTTCCATCCCGTATTCGTTAATCGGATGCAAGCTGCGTTCATAGCCATCATGAACCACCAATATCGCTGGAATAAGGCTTCAATACCCATCGAAAGTCCAATCATCGCTGCGTGAGACAGCAGTAATGCCATAATGATCGGTCTGTTCGCCCTATCTGCCGCGCGATAAGAACGGATCCCAACGATGAAGAACCAGATCATGAATCCGCCGTACACAATTAAGCCCAATAAACCAAATTCTGTCATAAACCAGATCGGAGTATTATGGATAATAATCCGCAGTTCATAGTTATAGCTACCGAGTCCAATCCCTAATAATGGACTTTGAGCGATCCACTCCACAGCCTTCCCGATGATGTCAAGGCGCGACTGAATCTGCGAGGGTCTGCTGGCCATATTCCCAAGCACATCCAGATAAGCTGTACCTTTATACAACAGCAATGCTCCAAACGCGACGCTAAAGCCCATGCCGATCTTGAGAAGCCGGGAAGGATTAGTCAGCAGTAGTGTAAGCAGGACAAGGAACAGACCTATCCATGACGAACGTGAAAAAGTCATTATTATGCCCCCGGCTAAGGTGATCGTCGCTAGCGTACTCCCCCATCCCCTAAGCAGCTTCACCCCGTCTCCACTCGTCATGATATGAATGGCAAAAGCCGTAACTAGTAATCCGCCGTATGCATTCGGATCAATTAGCATCCCGGAAAGGCGACCGTCTTGCACCATAAACGGAACCTTCACTCCACTAAAAAAATCGAACAAAGCGACGCCATTGAAGATCAGCACACTGATCAAAAAAGCTCGTAGCATTTTATATAACCGATCCCAGCTGTCTACAGCCTGAACAAGCATGATGTAAGTCAGCAGTAGGAGTATAAACCCAAAATCTTTTTGCAATAGAGCGTATTGCGTAATGAATCCATTGCGCCAAATGGATACAAATGAAGCGAGGACGAAAATAAACAACATCCCCCAATGCCATGAACTGAACTGCCTCGGGTCCAATTTGAGGTATAAACCTGCTGCAAACAAACCAAGCATTAAGAAAAGGTCAGAGGGTGCGATTCGAAATGCGCCACCGAAATCAATTTGAGCCGGAAGGCAGATGATGTAACCCATAACCGCAAACAGAAATAAATTACGCATGGTGTAGGGTTTCCCTACAACGAGTACAGATGTCATACAAGCCCCTACTTTCCTATGAGAAATTGCCTCTATGCGGCCAATTCCTGTTGTACCTGTTTCCTTGCCTGACGGATTACCAAGAAAAGTACGATCACACTCCCTATCATCTGAACGAATAAGGACAAGCTAGCCCCCACCGCAGCACCTATTACCCCGAAAATAGGCACGAATATTAGACAAGAAAGCCCATTAGTGATCACGGAACACAGAAACAAGGGAATCTGCGCTTTGTACTTCCCGGTAGCCGTTATGGCATACCACAGGTAAGACGTTACAAATACCAATAGGGTAGAAATGAGCAACCAATGAAATAAACCTATCTCAGCAGCCACATCTGGACTGAATAGAAGAGTTAGTAGCTGATGACCAAAGATCCACCCAATCAAACAAGCGATCGCACTAATTCCTATACCCACTGCAATCATTCGACTGAGTAAAGAGATAAACTCCTTATGTCGTCCGCTAGCGTGCCAACGGGCAAGACGTGGTGTTATCGCTTCACCGAGTGCAGTAACAACAACATTGCAGGCAACGATCATGTATGAGAGCGTAGCGTATATGCCTAAGTCATGTTCTCCTTTAAAATATGAAATCGCGTATAGTGGGATATTTGTATTTAGTGACATCAACGCCAGCACCACGCCAAGGGGTGAGCTTACGAGCAGCAAGCCCCATAATCGTCTTTTGTTAAAAAGTGGCCTGAGTGACGTATGCACTCTCGCTTTGCGAGCATCATATCCAATGGTTATTGCTAACCATCCGATAATCATGACTAATAACGCTAGAATGAGACTCTGAGTAGGGATAAATACGAGGGCGAAGACAAGTATGGAGAACAATCCTTTAGCAGCTCTCGAGAAAGAGATTTGATCTAGCCTTTCCTGCTTCTGAACGATTCCCAATAAAATATCGCTGACCGACTCAACAATTCTATACAATCCTATGAAAAATATGACTAAAGCTGTATTCCAATCAGCACCACTAAGGATGCAACAACCTGCTGTAACCGTGAATGCAACTGCAGTTGTCACGAGACGAAGGCCAAAAAAATCTCCAAAAAGATATTTTCCAGATGTATCAACGATCAAGACCGAACGCAGATGCAGATGCGACAGCATGAAGATGGGGGCAGTCACCGCAAGCCCTAACGAATATTGCCCAACGATTTCGGATGAGCCAAATTTATTAAGCAAAATTACAATCACGAATTGAGCGCCTGCGTATGTGATATTTCCGAATAAATAACGAAGAGAAGCAAGTGTCATAATGCGTTAGACCAACCCTGAAGTTGAGGCCCAATCGGCAAAATCTTCACCGCGAATCTTGTAACGTTTGCTACTTTTTCGATAATTCAAAACCGCTCCCAAAATATGTGCTCCTTGCTGCTCAAGGATCTGTTTTGCAGAGTTGGTATGCTTTAAGAGCACTTTCCCGGATTTTACGACTAACAGTACCCCTTCGGTCATCTTTGCCAAGATAAGGGCATCCGAAAAAGGCATTAACACCGAAGAAGAATCGATGACAATCGTATCAAATCTCTCACTAAGCTCTGCAAATAACCTTTTCATTCCTGTTGATCCTAGTAAGTCGGCTGGATTTGGGGAGATCGGACCCGATGTCATTACAGAAAGTCCTTCTGATCCCTCAATAGGGAAAATACAATCATCCACACGGGTTTGATCCACTAGGATACTACTTAATCCGATCCAATTGGGTAGATCGAATGCCTTATGCACCGTTGGTGTACGCAAATCCCCATCGATCAGCAGCACAGTTCTTCCCGTTTCTGCCATCGCTATGGCCAAGTTCATCGCCACTGTTGATTTACCTTCATTCGGAAGTGAGCTTGTAACTAATAAAGATCGAATTTCTCCACCAACTCGGGTATAACGAATATTAGATCGTATCGTTCGGAATTGGTCACCATTAGATGATTTCGGTTGTTCCAGGCAATACAATCTTGGCGTTTTCTTCTTCATGTCTGCTGTCTCCTTCTACTGAATTGGATTTCGTCTTCTCCCGCCGTTTCCGCGGCTTCAATTTTCCCACCGTTCCCAGAAGAGGAAGCTGCAAATCCAACTGAATATTCTTGGCGCTTTTCACAGGTTTCTCCGCCAATTCCCGTAGAATGGAAAATGCGATCCCAGCAATCAATGCAAGTCCGAAAGCAACGACCATATTGAATACTGGCTTGGGTGAGATCGCCTCGAAAGGAACCTTGGCTCGGTCAAGAAGCACAACATTCTCTACCCCCATAATCGCTTGGATGTTCTCATTAAAGGCCTCACCAAAGCCATTCGCGATATTCGTTGCCCGGTTAGCATTAGAATCCGATACAATTACTGTCGTCACGAGTGACTCGCTACTTGTTCTCGTCTTCACTTTTTCTAATAGTTTTTCAGGGGTCATGTTTAATTGCAGTCTTCTAACGACCTCTTCAGCGATTCTACTGCTTCGGATAATTTCTCCGTAAGTGGTTACTAGTTTTTGCCCAGCCATAATGTCATTGATTGCTTTCTGTTGCCTATCCCCTTGAATAAGAATAGAAGCCGTCGCCTCGTATTTCGGTTTCAAGACATAGTAGCTAACGAAGCTAGCAATTCCGACCGCAACAATACATAATACAATGATGAACAGCAGCCTACGTTTCACTAGTTTCAAAATGCTGCCTAGTTCGAATTCCATCGTTCATTTCTCCTAACCGTTAATGTATTTTCCTCTTCTTCAACAAGTGTTTTATTGTATAGTTATATTCTCGTTAGCCCAATATATGTCCAAAAAAAGTTGGGAATTTATAAGCCTTCTTTTAAAAAAACCCACCCGACTCTCTATTAAATCCCAACAGAAATAGGCCGTTTACTAGTATGATTCTACTGGTAGACAGCCTTATATATTCACTTCGTTACTACTACCTAATAATACATCGTGCTAGTTGGGGCTTAAGTAGCACTTTTTTGATCACCTTTCTATAATCCAATTATATGGTTTATCTTCGTATTGAATCTTAATGAAATCTTAACGGATAAATGAGATTTATTATGCATTCAAATCCGCCATTGCTGGAATATGAATTTCTTTGACACAGGAAGCGCTAGAGAGGTTAACGATACATTTCACAATGGAGACTATGTCCTGAACAGGAATTCTTGTGCCGCTATATTCCGCAATCGCTTTGTCTGCGCCATCCTCATAAGGAATTTCTGCTGCCAGCTCACCCGGATTTACACAAGTTACTGCAATGCCATCCTTACGAACATGTTCACGTAATGAATGTGTAATGCCACGCAGACCGAACTTGGAAGCTACAAATGATACCTGGGTGTTATTGGTATGATCCAGTCCTGCTGTGGAGCCAATTAGAATAATTTTCCCTGCTTCCGATTGGCGTAGATTAGGCAGTACAGCCTGTATGCAGGTAATTGTTGAAGTTATATTCACCTTAATAATGTTGGCAATATCACTCGTCTCATCCTTGTCAAAAGTATAGTGATCCTCAAAACCTTCTTTCTCCCAAATACCTACGTTATAAACTAGAACATCAATCTTCTCCGTTTGAATTCCCTTTGATAAGACTTGTGCGGCATCTGCCTGCGATAGATCTACTGCAATCCATACCCGCTGTATGCCATCATTAAGATCCAGACTGCCCGGTCTGCTTCTGGAGACGATCCACACTCGATCACCATACTCAGGTAAACCTTTTACAAATGCATCTCCCAAACCTTTACTTGCCCCCAAAATTAGATAGTTTCTCATACTGTCGCCCTTTCTATATGTATCATTCTATTTTTATATCATAGTACCATCGAAGGACGAGAAGAAGTAAAGTTAAAATTCAGAGTTAGGCAATTAACTTTTAAAAAGCCGCTATCATGGAGTAGTCCATAGATAACGGCTCTTTATTTTAATGTCCAGCGCATATAAGCACGAACTGTGATTGGTACTTAGTGTCCAAAGTTAGCAAGTTGTCGTACAGCTGAAACGTGGCGTTTACATCATCGAAGCAAAATGTTGACTTATTAATGTCTAGTACGGAGCATACGTCCAACTAAATAAAGCATTTGTTTACGTGTGAAAAAACGTGACATTTGAGCTGAAATATAGTTTGTAAATCCTGGGACAGCAAATACTTTTCTAGCTTGAAGCGACCGAAGAGCGACTTGAACCACATTTTCTGGAGTATCTCGTTTCCCTACTGAAGCTTCATCGGCTCCCACAACATTAAAAAATTCTGTTTCAGTAGACCCCGGACATAACGCAAGAAATTGTACTCCCCGTTTCCGATTTTCCTCCCATAGAGCTTGTGTAAATGATAATACAAAAGCTTTTGTCGCTCCATATACAGCCATATTGGGAAGAGGTTGAAATGCTGCTGTTGAAGCAACGTTTATAATCACACCACTTTTTCTTTTTAACATACCTGGCAAAAATAAATGGGTCAGATCTACAACCGCCAAAACATTTAGCATCACCTCTTCATGTTGTCTCGAACCAGATAGTTGTTCAAAAAGCCCATACGTAGCAAAACCTGCATTATTAATCAGAATATCAACGTTCAAACCACGTTCCACACATTGTTGATAGAGCCTGCTAGGAGAACCTTCTTGCGATAAATCAGCAACCATAACCTCCGCTTGAATATGAAATTCTCTTTGTAATTTTTCCGCTAAAGCAATCAATTTATCTTCGGAACGGGCGACTAATATCAAATGACTTCCTTTGGCTGCAAGTTCTCGAGCAAACGCTTCACCTATCCCCGAAGAAGCACCTGTAATTAATGTCCATTTATTTTGAATTGTAATCATGGCTATCATCTCTCCCTTTAATGACCATTTAGAAACAGTGTTTCAATATGAATCATTGTATCCAAGTGAGGTTGCGTTGTCAAATAAAATTCTACATTTAATTATTGGCTATTTCTCTTCTACATCAGTAAAATAAGGTTTAGAAATAACGGCTATTTGAAAAAAGCTAAAGTAAAGTTCTAAGGAAGTGAAACTACATGCAAAAATCGTCCAAAATATCTTCTATAGATGCTCAATCCGTTACAACCTATCCAAAAGCAAAACTACAGCATGCAGAAATATTAAGACTGAATATTATCGAAGCCGCTGCGGCCATTATGCATGAATCCGGACCTGAAGGTGTAACCATTCGCAAGGTTGCTGAAAAAATGGAATGTCCCACAAAAATCATTTATAACTTGTTTGGAAACAAGGAAGGTTTAGCGAAGGAGCTTTTTCTGCAAGGGTGTAAATTGTTGGCCGCTACCTTTCAAGCGGTTCCAAAACAAGACAATCTAAATTTATATCTTCGCGATCTTGGACAAGCGTATTGGGATTTCTCACGGAATTATACCAGCTATTATATGGTTATGTTCGGAGGGGCTTTTAGCGAATTCAAACCGGAGGAGGAAAGTTTACATGCCATCTTTACGGCACTACAACAAGTGGTAGCCCTTATTACAGAAGCCATCGAACAAGGGTTTATTAACGAGAAAGACCCCCTCCTTGTTGTAAACCTGGTGTGGGCGTCATTGCATGGCGTCATTCATCTGCATTTGGGGGGACATATTCAAAATGAAGAAACTGCTAAAACATTGTATGATAGATCAGTATCCAATTTAATTCATACGTTCTTTAGAAGCGATAATTAAAAAAAGAGGATTTTTGCGGCTAATACAAAAAAACGGCATTTCTGCCGTTTTTTCATTTCATATTTACGTCCGACGCATATAAGCACGTACCGTAATAGGTGCAAATATTGCGACGATGACAGCTGCTCCGATCAAAGAGATAGTGAAATCCCAACCTACGGTTCCAAAGTTAGTAAGTTGTCGTACGGCAGAAACGAGATGTGAGATTGGATTGACTTTAACAAACCATTGTAACCAGTTAGGCAGCGTATCGACAGGCACGAAGGCATTAGATAGAAACGTAAGTGGGAACAACACAATCATTGATATCCCCTGTACACTAGAAGCAGTCCGTGCAATCACACCGAAGAAAGCGAAAATCCAGCTAATCGACCAAGCACAAACAATAACCAGAAGCGCAGCGAATGCGACATGTTCCAGACCACCATCAGGACGGTAACCCATAATGTAGCCCATGGTAAATGTAAGCACAGTAGCAATCGTGTATCTAATCGTGTCCGCCAATAAAGCTCCCGCTAACGGAGCTATACGAGCAATTGGCAGTGACTTGAATCGGTCGAACACGCCTTTATCCATGTCCTCACGTAATTGGACGCCAGTAACGATGGAGGTAGTGATTACAGTCTGCACAAGAATACCGGGGATAATAACAGGCAAATAACTTACCACGTCACCAGATATAGCCCCTCCAAAGATATAGGTAAACATCAGCGTGAAAATAATTGGCTGAAGTGTAACGTCGAATAATTGCTCAGGGGTACGTCGAATTTTCAGTATCCCACGGTAAGCCATCGTTAACGAGTTGCGTACAGATTGCCGAAAACTCGTATGGTTTTTCAATGGGCGGTTAACACCCGAATTTATTGTAGTGGTTCTCATACTCTTGCTGCCTCCTTAACATTTGACTCTTGGGACGCTGTTGACGTTTCATCCGTAGCACCATGACCTGTAATCGTTAGGAATACTTCATCAAGCGTCGGTTTCTGCACACTCATCTCAGCCAAGTGAATCCCTTCCTCACGAAGCGCAATAAGTAGGTCTGTAACTAAATCAGCGTCCGCCATTGGTGCCGTTATTTTCCCGGTTTCGTACGATACCACGGACTGAATTTGGAGCACATGTTCCACACGCTGACGTGCTAGTTCAATATCTTTTAGATGTTGAACCTTCAGGTGTAGTGATGTGGTACCCACAGACGCTTTCAAATCATCCGCCGTCCCCTCTGCAACGACTTGCCCACGATCGATAACTGCGATCCGATCAGCCAGTTGATCTGCTTCTTCAAGGTACTGTGTAGTTAGAAGAACCGTTGATCCCGTATTCACCAATCGACGAATGGTATCCCACATCTGTGAACGAGTGCGAGGATCAAGCCCTGTAGTCGGTTCATCCAGGAAAATTAAAGGTGGTTGTGCAATAAGGCTAGCTGCCAAATCCAGACGGCGACGCATACCGCCAGAAAAATTTCGAAGAGGCCGTTTAGCCGCCTCAGTCAGACCAAACTCTTCCAGTAATTCTGTTGCTTTTTTCCGCGACTCTGCGCGCCCAAGCCCTAATAGCCGAGAGAAGATAATAAGATTCTCTGTAGCACTTAATGACTCATCGACTGAGGCATATTGTCCTGTCACACCAATTAATTGCCTAACAATCTGCGACTCCTTCACCACATCATGCCCGAAGATTCGCCCAGTACCTGCATCGGGACGAAGTAAGGTTGCCAGCATCCGAATGACGGTAGTCTTTCCTGCCCCATTCGGACCAAGTACGCCATAGATCGTACCTGCTTTCACGTTCAAATTCACGCCATCCACCGCACGATTGTCACCAAAGGTTTTGACCAGTCCACGCGCCTCGACGGCCCACTCATGATCGTCTGGTGAAATGATCTTGTTCTGTACATGCACCATTGTAATTCCTCCAACGTTTCAGATTATATTGTGATGATAAACGCCATTTATAAACTGAATTTAAACGAAGGTTTAAACTTAGTTAAACTTAGTTAAACTTATCCATTTATTTAGTTGCTAGAAGAACAAACAAAAAAACCGGGCAGCGCGATCCACGCTTACCGGTTTTATCACTTTTCGTCTGAGTCTGCTTCAACATATTCTTTAAGTGCAAACAGTTTATTAGCCCAGTATTGTTCAAAAAAGGTAAGCCAATCTTGAAGCTCCAGTAGAGGCTCTGGCTGAAGCTTGTACCGAGTCTCCCGACCGACTTTCTGACTGCTAACAAGCTGCGCATCGGACAATACTTGTAAATGCTTGTTAACAGCGGTTCGGCTGATCGGGTAGCAGTCCGAGATGGATGCTATGGACATTTCCTTATTAGCAAGCAGCTTTAGCAGACTGCGGCGGGTAGGATCTGCTATCGCTTGAAATACATCATGTCCAGATTCAGCGACTGGCATCTTAAGCCTCGATATAAGCAGGAAGTTTTTCTTGGACGATTTTCTCCCAGCCGCCGTTCATAAAGCCACGAACGATTGGATGCGGTTGACCAAATTCAGTTACCTTTTCAGGGTCCCATCCAGAGTGAATCACGGTGAACTCCGTCTTCCCATCAATTTCTTTCAATTCAAAGGCAAGATGCCAATCCTTCCCCCAATTAAAACCGACACGGTTCGGCTCATCAATCTCCGTAACTTTACACGGGGAATCCCCGAATTGTCCAGCATGTAGAATGAACTCATGGCCTACCACTGGCTCGAATGTACTTGGCATCCACCAGGCAGCTATTCCTTCAGCAGTGGAAACAGCTTTCCATACTTTTTCAATTGGCGCATGGAGTGTAATTGTTTGACGAATATCTTGT
Source organism: Paenibacillus sp. Marseille-Q9583 (assembly GCF_976954365.1). Lineage (NCBI taxonomy): Bacteria > Bacillati > Bacillota > Bacilli > Caryophanales > Paenibacillaceae > Paenibacillus > Paenibacillus sp. Marseille-Q9583. The sequence goes on along the minus strand of NZ_CDRJTB010000031.1, from coordinate 18,506 downwards.
AGTGGTCCTTGAGTTTGCATAAATTTCCTCCAAAATTCATTTTAATGTAACACCTTCTGGTTTCATTTTTTATTATAACACCATTTGGTGTTATGTCAATTTGCAGAAACCTTAAGGGAATAGCGGAGGAAAGCCTTAACTAGATCCAAGTATCATTGGCTGCAGTTAATTCGGACTCAGTACCGCCAGTGTTTACTACGATTCTAGGCTCCACCAACATGATATGGCATTCCTTTTCGGCGGAAGGCTTCATCTCGACTCCCTTTGGGAGAATAAACATCTCACCTTTGGAGATTGTAACTAGAACCATCACGGAAATCAATGATCATCTCCCCTTCGATTCAAATTATGATTGGTCTGGTTGCCCTTGCCTATATTATGTTCCTTTTCGTTTCCTTGATGAATACTTCCGTACCCACACTGCCAATTCTAACCTGTGCGTATACACAAGGATCACAAAACTTCCAAACCATACCCATAAGATAGGAGCAGACCTATTACTAATGTACAAAAAAACGGAAAGAAGCAGCATTCCGCTAACTACTTGCACACCATCCGATACAGGTGAATTCCCTCTGCTTTTGAACCAACTGCTGAGCATTTTCAGCACTGCTAAAATGACTGCTAGCGCTAAAGAAGCTTTGAATCCTGTCAATGCACTCCATACCCCAAAGGTTACGGCAATTGCCTTCCCACCTTTTCCTTTAAGAAAGGGAGAGAAGGCATGACCCGCAATGGGAGCTAAGGCTAACGGAATAATGAAATACCCCTGACTATAATGACTTCCCATTACCCATAGAAGTGGTAGATACCCTTTTAAAAAATCCAATATAATCCCCAAAATGCCGAATTTATAGCCTGACGACTTCCATAGATTCAAAGCCCCCGGATTACCGTCGCCAATGTCTTTCAGGTTCTTTTTACGCGCTAGACCAAGCCAATAGGAAAACATAAGAGATCCCGACAAAAATAAACCCGCGACCCACAATATGATCATTAGTCCCTATGGCCTCCCACCTGGATATGCCTTCCTTTCCAGCTTACATGCCTCAGAAAAACAACCTGATAAATCGAATACAGCATGATCAAGATAAAGAAAACAGTTGCCACCACGTGAAATACAGGAATAACGATGCCAAATACACCTACATATTTTATAAAATAAAAGAGCTGGAACATATAAAGGAGATAACCGATCAATAAAGGCATAAACCATGAAGTATTCGCAAAAATAAACACGGTTTCTGAGATGATGAGTCCGATCACCCAAAGCGCGATTGGAATAATTGTCCGCGGACTTATCGTTGAAGTGCTTAAGACAGCCCCTTTACTGAACCCTTCAATTTCACTTTTGATTCCCTTCGGATACATGCGAAACGATACTAAGCCATACCCGATATAATTGGTGATCGGAACACCTGCCGCAATAAATTTTTCTCCTAAAGACAAATCATCCAGCACTTCAGATCTAATGCTTTGATGGCCATTAACTTTTTCATAATCCTGCCTTAATGCTAGAATACACGAGCCGTACAGTCCTTTTTTGGCGTTATTCCTTTCAAAAACTGAGGTGAACGTGAAGATCCCCAGCATATTCATGATTAGAGCGAGCCTCTCAAACAGCTTTTCAGTATGATGAAAAGGAACTACCGAAATGACGCCTTTCGATAGCTCCCTTGCTTTTAATAATGAAGCCAAGGCGTTAGGCTTTAATCGGATATCCGCATCCAAAAAAGCAAAAATATCGCCCGAGGCCTGTAAATATCCATTCCATACTGCCCAGCTCTTACCCGTCCACCCCTCAGGGAGACTGCTGTTCACAATAACCTTAACCCCATAGCTTTCGGCAATTTCTTTGGTCCGATCCTCTGAGAAGTCATCCACCACAATAATTTCATAGGGTGTAAGGGTCTGAGACTGAAGTGAATCGAGCAGATAACGCAAATTATATTCTTCATTCCTTGCAGGAATGATAATGGACAATTTCTCCGGTCCTTGATTAGGATCGTGATAAGTGGTCAAGGTATTTTTTCTGAACAAAATAAAACCAGAGAGACATCCAACGCCTAGAACCATTAACAACCACATTACGGTTCCCCCCTTCTACATCTATATATATGAAGGGTTAGTCCGTAATATATTCAATTCAAATTTAACCTACATTTACTTTAGCTGAGTATTTATTAAGCTTTTCTGTACATAAAAGCATGATGATAGCGAAAAAAACGATCATCGCAGGAAAAATACCCAACGTAAAATTCGAGGCCAGTAAACCGATAAATGGCGGTACCAGCGTGGTACCGGTATAAGCTGTTGCCATCTGAAAGCCCATAATCGACTGGGCATGCTTCTTCCCGAATCGTACAGGGGTTTCATGTAGCATACATGGGAAAATAGGGGCTAAACCCAGACCTATAATCATAAAGCCTACCAGCGAAACTATCGATGGAAGCGGTAATACTAAGAGCACTGTACCAATTAAAGCAATGAGCTGGCCATATCGAATTAGCTGTTTATTACTCATTCTAAACGTAATGAATCCCGTCACCATTCTGCCGAAGGTAATCCCTAGATAAAAAACCGATACCCATGTCGCTGCAGTGGATGCAGGGATGTCTTTGATATTTACTAGAAAGCTACTCCCCCATAACCCCATACTCGTTTCGATGGCAGAATAAAATAAGAAGGTTAACATCGCAAGCTTAACCCCTCTTAGCTTCCAAGGTTTTGTGTTCTCAGCAGCTTGCTCTAGCTCCGGATGATTGAGCTCATGTTCACTATCAGCGTTCAGGTTGCTATTGTTTCCAGCCACTCTATCCCATAAAGGCAGCGTAACGAAGAGAATTACAACTAAGCTCAATTGAATATATGCAACCGTAAGATAACCTTCTCGCCATAGACCTTCACCAGAGATAAAAGACCCCATAATAATCGGACCCAGCGTCGCGCCCACTCCCCAGAAACAATGTAACCAGCTCATATGATGGGCTTTATAGTGCGTAGCAACATAACTGTTTAATCCAGCATCTACAGATCCCGCACCTAAACCGAGTGGAATCGCAGCAACAATTAGCCATACTAACGAAGGTGACCATGCAAAACCAAATAAAGCTACAGCCGTCATAATACAGCTTACAAGGGTCACTTTCCCCGTACCAAAACGTTTAAGGATTGTACCACTCATCAAACTGGAGACAATTGTGCCTACTGCAATAACCATCGAAAGGATACCAGCAGTACCTAATGAGGCATTTAGATCTAATCTCATTACCGGCCATGCGGATCCAAGCAATGAATCTGGCAGTCCTAAACTAATAAATGCTAAATAAATAATAATAAGAAAAAAAGTAGCCATCGTTATCTCCTTAAGGGTTCTAATCTATTTGTTGTGAAACTAATAAACCTAATCCAAGACTTTGTAATCCATTCAGATAATCACGCTTCAAGTCACTTAACGCTAATTCCGGAAGATGTTCCTTAGGAACGTATGTAGCAGTTCGCTCAGCGATTTGATTAAGCATAGCTGGAGCTAATTCATCCTCACAAAAAATAATATAATGCGGATTCAAAATAGAGGTCATAGTAGCCACTAACCGACTAATCGCATCTACTTTATGATCCGGCTGCATGCTTGATCCACCCTGATCTCCAGTTAATGCTTCTATGAAATTTCTATTGTCATACTGGGGCATATATTGAACTTCCCCTGAAAAAAACGTCTTTCCCCGAACAATTTCACCATTAACGGCTATCCCAGCTCCCGGTCCGTTTTTCCCTAAATACAGATACATCAGAGAAATATTCTCCTTCAAATTTCTTTGCGCCATATAACCGATTACAGCGGCATTCATATCATTTTCCACGATTGTCGGGATAGAGAGCTGATCTTCTATATATCTTTTCAAATCTAGATTCTGATATTTCGCATAACCTGGGATCAGAAAAATCTTCCCGTGTTTCACCGCGCCTGGAACACCAATCGCCACAGATTGAATCTTGGGATTGGCTTTTTTTTCACCTTCGATAAGCGAGACCAGTGTACTAACGTCTTCCTCAAGAATACTAGGCAAATCCCCTTCTTTTACAACATCGCCAATGCAATTATAGATCGTATAGTTTGTTTCATTTTTTTCCAAAAAAATAGCCATCCCTAATCGGTAATTCGGATTATAGGCATATCTTATTGCCCTTCTTCCGCCACTAGACTCATCAAGGCCAATGATCGTTACTTCCCCAGTCTCTTCCATCTGCATTAGAAATTTACTGATCGTTGGAAAACTGTATTGTAATCTTTGACTTAACTCCGCCTTCGTAGCCCTTCCTAATTCTAATAATGCTGTTCGAATCTTTCGAATAATTTCAGATTTGAGTTGCTGTGAAGGAAGTCTTTTATCACTTGCCATGGCTCTCCCACCTATAGTCATATACTGACTTATTAAATGCATTTAATAAGTCAGTATGACAATAGCAGGAATACTTCTTAACGACAACATAATTTTTGGATGCGGCCCCTTCTGAAACTCCAACATGAATAAAGGGGCATGAAGCCCCCCCTAATTATCAACAAATTCAAAGCCTTTGCAGGATTCGTTCCCATCTTCCAGGATGGCTTTCATCCAAGTACACAGGCTGAAATCCTAATTTCAAATAAATGCGGATGGCGGGCAGTCTGAAATCATCGGTTTCTAAACATGCCGCCGTTCCCCCTGAATCTCTTATTTTGTGCAAGACAGCTAGACTCACAGCATAGCCGAGACCTTTACCAGAATATTCTGGAAGAACTCCAACCATATGCAAGTACCAGTTCTTATGGTCCTCACTACCCGACTCCCAGGCCGTAGCAGTAGCTACAGGTTGATCCCCGCGGCAAATGAACAACAAGCGATCCGAATATAAGGGTACATGATCACTGATTTTATGAGCAAATTTAACTTCCCTTGTAAAAGAATGGCGTATAAGCTCTTCCCAGTTCCGTTCATCATCCGGCTCGAAATGACGTATTAGATACCCGGCAGGACAGTGAAAAACAGGCAAGTCGGACAACATTTCTTTTTTCATTACAAGTTTGGAAAGGGCCTGATCCACCGTCAATTCCTCACTCTCGTTCTAAAATCAGGAAAGGCTATTGCTTTTCCACCATTCTCTACAGATTCCATAGACAATGTAAACACAGAGCTCCAAGTAACGGCATCATATACGTCCACTGAAGGGGTTCGATCCTCCTGAATGGCAGAAATAAATTCTTCAAGCACCATAAAATCGCCTCCGCCATGTTTCGTCCCAGCGGCATATTCGCCCCATTTCATCCATGTCGGGTGATCATAGAGTGGTTGATAACTGCTTAAAGGCTCCCACATTTCCTCTCCATCCGCTATATTTTTGGGTGAGAGATTCTTGAACCAGATCAAATCCTCTTCGTACTGATGGCGGCCCGTAATATACGCTCCCTCAGTTCCTTGCAGCAAATAATGAGTTTTATTATGCGGTCTAACGGAGGACCAGTCTACACGCAGTTCAATCAGTACACCCTTTTCCGTTTGAATGACCGCAACCGCGCTATCCCCTTGCCGCCAGAATCCCTCCCGTGCTGCTGGGTGATCTTTTCCATAATGCTCTCCGAAATAATATTGTAAGGATCTAGATTTGGAAACAAAAGACGAGACGCTTTTAAATCGATCACCCTCAGGCTTATTGAGGTTAATCCATTGCGCAACTGGACCTATAGAATGTGTCGGATAATTAATCCCGTTATACTGCTGATGTAATTGCCCCCGCCAAGTCAGAGCACCATCCGGATGATGAGTCAAATGACGTAAATCATGGATATATCCGCCTTCCAGATAAGTAATTTCACCGAACATGCCTTGATCCGCCATATGTTTAATCGTCAGATTGGAGCGTGAGAAGCAGTAATTTTCAGACATCATATATTTAAGTCCGGTTTGTTCTACAGTTTCGATAAGCTCCCAAGCTTCCTCTAAAGATTGGATCGAAATCACTTCGCTTAGGACATGCTTACCCGCTTTTAAAGCATCAATAGATTGTCTGGCGTGCAAATGCATGGGGCTTAAGATAAACACTGCATCTATTGCCGAATCTTTCAACATTTCATGATAATCCCGATACGTTCGGATTTCTGGAAATTTCTCTTTCCATTGGTTAAGCACCCACTCATTCAAGTCACAAGTGGCGGTCAGATGTATGCGATCCGATAGAGAGTACAGTGCATTCATAAAACTGGCTCCGCGATTTCCACCTACGATCGCTAATCTTACTGGCTGACGATTCATTGCTGGTCCACCTGCTTTCTATCCATTTGAAGTCGATTGATGATTAGTTCCTGATCTCTTGTCTCCCCTTCAGCCTGCGGATATTTTTCATAATCAAAAATGCTGAAGGTAAATAATGAAGACCATTTACTCAATTGCTCACTTGCCAGATTCACCATCTCTAACCTGATTTCATCTTCAAGCACAGTAAGGATTCGAGCAGCAGGAATATCCAGGATGGAGGCTGTTTGAATGAAATGCCAGTTTTCTTTTCTAACGATAGAATGCACATGATTATGCCCGTTGAAATAGAAACCCACACCTTGCCATTGCTTCAATATCGGCCAAATGTCCAAGCTGGGATCCAGTGACATCATTGGCTCAGTTGATCTAGCCGTCGTATTATACAAGGGATGATGACCGAAGACGAATAGAGGCTTTTCCGATTTCCGCTTCATTTGTGCTTCGAGCCAAGTCAGCTGTTCATCATCAAGCGTTCCGCTCCAATCGTCACGATTTTCCCGTGCGGTATCCAGCAAAATAATGATCGCATTCGTCTCTTCAATAACACTGTATCGCTGCTGCCGAGTGACTGAAAGGATTTCTTCCTTAGGATAAGTGTACGTATCATGATTACCAAGAACATGAAGAAAACGTCTAGAATGCTTGCTGTCCTTAATCTTACCCATGATATAATTAAATTCGCTAAATTCTCCTGCATGCACCATATCTCCCACGGAAATATGATAATCGGCTGGGATGGACAAGAATAGATTCATAAATTGCTCGTAAAAAGCATCTCGTGCCTCTTTAATCAAAACCTTGTTATTTAACAATTCGTCCGGATAATGTAAGTCCCCAATAATCGCCAGCCTCATAAATGCCTCCTCCTAACCTTTAATGCCAGAGCTCATAAAACTACCTATCACTTGCCGCTGGAACAATAAAAATCCAATCATTAAGGGTGCCGATACAATCAACGTAGCCGCGCAGACATCAGACCACTGTGCACCCGATTCCGTGGCTTTTGCGAACATCGCCAAGCCTACGGTTAATAAGCGATTCTCCTCCGAATTGGTTACAATTAGAGGCCACAAGAAATCATTCCAATGAAAGCTGACCGACACAATCGCAAAGGACACATAAATCGGGCGTGACAGTGGGACATAGATTCTTGAAAGAATATGCAGGCGTGAGGCGCCTTCTACCCGGGCAGCTTCATCCAGCTCATAGGGTAATTGCTTGAAGGACTGCCTTAACAGAAACACACCAAATGAGGTGGCAAAGTAAGGTAGCATAATCCCCAGCTTGGTGTCCAGCAGACCCATTTCGTTCAACACCTGATAGTTGGAAAAGATAAGTACATCCGGCGGTACCATAATTTGCACCAAAAATAACATGAATAACAGATCTTTTCCGAAGAATCGTACCCGTGCGAACGCATAAGCAGCCATCGTCATTGTAACTAGCTGCACAGCAAGCACAACACCGCACACAAGCAATGTATTCATAAAAAATCGTATAAAAGGCGCTCCATTCCAGACATGAATCAAATTCTCAAACGTGAAGTCCCAAGACCATCCCGCATCGATAGCGACGTCTTTGGGGAGAAAAGCCGTTCTGACCACCCATAGGAAGGGAATGATCCAAGCCGCGGTAAACGTAAATCCAACCGCATGCCACAGTATCTGCCCGATTCGGCGCTTCGTTCTTTCGGAGTTCAGCATGTGCTCCTCTTCTAAAGCTTTGCGTGTATTCTGCCTTAATACTAAGGGCAGCTTTAGTGGATTATCCTCCATGGATTCCACCTCCTATTCATAATGGATTTTCCGATCCCAGCCAAAAAACTGCAAAGAGGAAATCAGGAGCAGCAGCACAATCATGACCACTGTCATCGATGCGGCCATCCCTTGATCGTAGAAATTAAAGGTGGACTCGTAGATATAATAAAGCAGCAGGTTACTTGCATTATTCGGACCGCCCTTTGTCATAATCCAGAGATGGTCTACCAGCTTAAAAGAATTGGTTATCGCCACAACAGCCACGAACAACGTAGTCGGCATCGTGAGCGGAATTGTGATTCTGCGGATGGAAGTGAATGTACCGACTCCGCTTACTGAAGCAGCTTCATATAAATCCTTGGGAATCTGCTGCATTCCTGCTAAATAAAAAATCATAAAATATCCGGCTTCTTTCCAAATCATCATGATGACTAATGCGCCCATCACCGTATCAGGTGTTCCCAGCAAATTCACAGGCTGATCCGCGATCCATGAAGCCAGTCTGGCAAAGAGCCCAAAATGAGGGGTATACAGAAACAACCAGATGTTCGCCACAGCGATCATCGGGATCATATTCGGATAGAAAAAGGAAAGACGTGCCAGTCCCCGCCCTTTTATCGCCTTGTCGGCAAACAATGCCATCAAGAAAGCCAAAGCTAATGAAGTGGGTACTGTGCCAATGGCGAACCATATATTGTTACTGAACACCTTCATAAAGACATTGTCTTGCAATAGATTAGCGTAATTGTCAAAACCGACGAACAAAGGCTCAGGAGTCGCCAAATTTTTCTCATAAAAGCTAAGCCAGAACGATTTAAACATAGGGTAATAAGTAAACAAGCAAAGAAAGAGCAGCGAAGGCAACACTAGTCCCCAGCCGAATCCGTTTCGTCTAAGCCTCTCACTCCATCCGGCATTCATACCATTCAATCCTTCCATGATTAAGGTTTCTACGATTAATGATTAAAGTAATGACGCCAGAACAAGCTATCGAGCCGTCCTGGCGTATTCCATACCTCAAAGCTTACTTATTGAAGGGAGCAAGTGCCTGTTCTGCTTCTGCTTGAGCCTTTTTAAGTGCACCTGCTGCATCAATCTCTCCTGCCAATGCCGCTTGAATCTGGTTCGTAATTGCCGTCGATACTTTACCATGATTATGAGTGGACAATTCCCGGAACGCATATTCCAATTGATCTCTCGCTACCAATGCTTGCGGGAAATCCGCCGTATACTTCTTCATAGCATCTGTATCGTATGCAGATTTTCTTACACCAACATAACCGGATGAGCTGCTAAAGAGGGCAGCTTGTTCTGAAGCCGTCATGTATTTGGCAAATTCCCAAGCTGCAGCTTGTTTTTCAGGAGATGTGTCCTTGAAAATATACAGGTTACCTCCCCCAGTAGGTGATCCAAATTGCTTTTGTGCGGGTGGGAACGCTACGCCGAATTCGAACTTCGCGTTATTTTTTACATTGGTTAAGTTGCCGCTTGTATGCATCATCATGGCTGTTTTGCCTTGAATGAAATCTGTCGGAACGGTTGCCCAATCAATAACACCTTCCGGCATCGCCTTGTATTTATGGGACAAATCTAACCAGAATTGCAATGCCTCCACATTCTCCGGCGTATCGATCATCGCTTTTTTGCCATCGGAGGACATTATGTTTTGCTTCGGATCGGAAGCATTTTGCCGTGCAAGCATTTGAAACATCCAATACGAATCATCATTGCCCGGAATTTCCAGCCCCACGTGACCGTCTTTGTTCAGCTTCTTAGCATAGGTTACAAGCTCATCCCATGTAGTGGGTGGTTTCTCTGGATCAAGTCCTGCGGCTTTGAACATTTCTTTGTTGTAATACATAACAATCGTGCTCCGCTGAAAAGGCAGGCTGTATGTTTTACCTTCAGACTGTGTATCCTCTACAAAGGCGGGATAAAAATCAGCCATCTGAATATCCGTGTCCTTCGCAATAAAATCATCCAGCGGAATGATTGCATTCATATCGAGCATACTGTACAGCTCTGTTGACATCATGACCGCGACATCCGGTGGCTGTTTGGCCTGCACACCTGCTTGAATTTTCACGGTATTGTCACCGTAATTACCTGTGTACACGGGATTAACCTTAATTTCCGGGTGCTGCTCCATGAATGCACTAGCCATCCCATCGATTACTTTGGTAAGGGGACCACCAACATTAACCGGATAATAAAATGTAATCTCCACCGGCTTAGCGGCTGGAGTCTCTGTGGATTCCGGAGTTGCAGCGATTGCTGTGGGTTGAGCGGTATTTTCTTTGGCTTCAGCCGTACTGTTATTAGATTGTCCGCAGCCCGCTACTGCCAGCATTGAGACGGATAGCAGAGTTAGAATAGTTTTGGTTTGCTTTAGCATTTCTGTTAGCCCCTTTTTTCGCTTGGATTTGAATTAAAATGCATAATGGCGAAAGTTCACACTAATGCGATTCGAGCCTACATCAAGAATATGGAGCTGTGCACCATCAGCGGTAGGCAATACAGCAATTCCTTGGGCTTCAGTACCATTAGGCAGATTGCGATCAAAGGCAACAGATACGTTTCCAGTCTCCGGATCAATCTGATAAACCGTTTGGGTTGCGTTATCCGTAGAAGCATACAGAACACCGTTGTACACTTCGGCACCTTGAATTCGATCAATACTTTGGGAAAGTGGAACGGTTGTGATCACATGCATATCGTCAAGACTTAGTACATTCAAGACGCTTGCATTACTCCACTGAGCTGTGTAGACCTGACCGCGAGCAGCATCAACGGCTACCCAAGGCACACCGCCAATATGCAGATTCAACGGTAAAGCATAGGATGTACCCGTATATTTCAAAGTGTTCACATCATAGAGGGCGATGTAAGGATGCTGATAGTTTTTGCCGTCTTCAATAGGAGCGTATATTTTACCGTTATAGTAGGAAATATCACCGATATGGTCTCCACCTTGGGAGGCAATCTCCAGTGGAATAGCCAATTCATTTCGTGCTTTTACAGATTTTCCATCAAGTCCAGTCCGTAAGAGCCCATACGAGGAATTAAAGATCCATGAATTCCCGTCTGTAGCCACCCCTTGTCCCCGTTCCAGGGCATCAAGTAACCAGAAGGTTTGCTTAGATACTTCATGCCAAGTTCCAGCAGTTGTTGCTGAAGTCGAAGTTGACTCTGCACTGATTTCTACCTCAGTGTTTACTAGGTTATCCGGTCCGGCTGGTGTGGCAGATGCTACTAAAGATAAAGAACTGGTCGTAAGTACCCCCGCGCAAATCAGACTGAATAATCTCTTTAATCTCATGTTTTCTCTCCTCCTAATAAGGTTGTAGTTCGGCATTTGTGCGCCTTACTTCAACCTTATTATAGGAGCTGGCAACAGCTCTCTAATTGAACAAAACACTTCTTTCCTTGAACAAAACTCTCATTTGCAAGAATAAAATCAATAAATCATATGATTAGGTTTGGAGGAGCTTTGATTCGCATACAGCTTTGGGGTTAGGCCGGTTTCTCGTTTGAATAATCTAGTAAAATGACCTTGATCGGCAAAACCAACCTGAGATGCAATTTCCTTCAAACCAATTTTTCCGGAACGAATAAGAAATTTAGAACGTTCGATTCTCAGGCGAATTAAATAATTATGGGGAGTATATCCTGTCTGTTGTTTAAAAATCCGAATAAAATGCGACTGGCTCATATTAGCCATGCCAGCGAGATCAGTCAGTTGAATCTCATCTTCTAAACACTCCCGCATAAATTGAATGACCTGAAATATTTCTTGATTGGCTGGCGTTTTTCGGTTTGAATGCTGGGGAATCACAGAAGAATAGTGTTGTAACAAGTGAATAATTAACATGTTGGATAAAGAGTCGCTATATATCTTCCCTTTGGCACCGCCATTCTGCAATTCCTCCAGCATCCAAAGCCCTAATTGCAGCAGCTTGGAATCCTTGACATGAAATTTGCGGTCCAATTGGATATGGCCTTCCTTCAGATAACCTGATTCACGAGCAATCTCTTCGATGACCGCTGGTGTAATTTCAATTTTCAAAAAATAGAGCGAGGTTCTGCCCCAAGGGCAAAGAAGGCTCTCATTACAAGGGGTAATATGAATGGTGTAATAGTTTTCGTAGTAGGCTGTGCAGTGAATCCCAATTAAATATTTTGACTCCGAGGACGGGGTGAAAGCTTGCTGCGGACTATACCATTGTGAAACCTGAAGCTTATCCCAACCATAAGTATCGCTTGCAAGAACAGGCTGGGTAGCGGTAAAGGACGATTCTTCCATTTCTCTCATATTTCATCCCCCTTTTCCCCTCAATATAACAAGCCTATATACGCTCCGCGTCAATGAGCTGTAAAAGCTATATTAATTTCCTCTCAGATTCGAAAGTTGTATACGTCGAAACAACAAAAAAGAGGGGTAGCCCCCTCTTAAATATTTTACATATTCTTTTTCTATAACTCTAAGTCTGAACATCTATTCCAATTTAAACTGATTTACTAAAGCACGCATCTCATTTGAACCCTCTTGGAGCTTGCGAGCAGATGCGGCAATTTCCTCCATAGATGCAAGCTGCTCCAGGGTGGCAGCAGATACTGTCTGTGCAGCCGAAGCTGAGTGCAATGAAACCTGCTCCACCTCCATCACCGCAGCAGATATTTGTTCGGAGCCCGTGTACATCTGCTGTGCAGCGGTCGAGGATTGCTCCACCTGATCTACGATGGTCCGGGTGGCCTGCAAAATACGTTCAAATGCTTTACCCGTATCATCAATCGCTTGAACCCCTGCTGCGACTTCATTTTGGCCTTTACTCATCGAATGATGGGCATGACCTATACTCGTAATAATTTCTTCAACCATGACTGAAACCCTTTCAGCTGCTTCACTTGTTTGTCCTGCCAGCTTACGGACTTCACTAGCTACCACTGCAAATCCTCTGCCTTGTTCTCCTGATCGAGCAGCTTCAATTGCCGCATTAAGCGCTAATAGATTCGTTTGCTCAGATATTCCTTTAATAGTACTGACGATGGTGCCTATTTGTTGAGACTGGTCATTTAAACTAGTAACGGTGATCCCTAAATCATCAACAGTATTACTTACTGCGTTCATTTGCTCGGAAGAGTTAATGATAAGGCTGTTTCCTTTATCAGCCTCTTCCAGTGTTTGCATGGACAGCTGATAGGCATGTGTAGAGGCTTCAGCTACTCGCTGAATCTCTTTTACCATCTCCTCCATCGATTGGGAAGTCTCCTGCGTTGAGGAAGCTTGTTTCTCACTATTGTTCGCCACTTCAGTCATTGAGGATGAAGTCTGAACAAGTGCCGCTGTGGTTTCACCTAACGTTGAAGACAACTGTTTGGAGGAGGAAGCTAATAACTCCGAGCTTATAGTTAAATTCCCAACCAATTGCCGAATATTACCCGATAATTGATTAAAGCTGATTCCGAGCTGTCCGATCTCATCCCGATTGCGCACAGTCAATGCTTTACCGCTTAGATCCCCTTGAGCGATCCGTTCAGCTTCACGGGCTATGCGTACAATCGGTCTTGAAATATGTTGTGCAAATATGTATATTACTGCGATTCCGATGACAACGCATACAATCAATGTAGTAATAATTCCCTTTAGAATAGTTTGTTGCCCGGTATTATAGTCTTGCATATAAGAGCCTGCTGCTACGACCCAGCCCCAAGAGGGCGATAGTTTAGCATAAGATATTTTCAACGCTTCTTCTCCTATAGCGTTTCCAGTACCATCCGATTTAGGTAGCGGCCATTTATAGTAAGTAGCTCCACCACCGTTCTGTGCTGCTTTAATCAAATCCTGTATGTAAAAAGTACCGTTTGAGGTTTGTTTATCCCAAATATTATCTCCCTCTAGTTTGGGATGAGCAAGAAGTTTCCCTTTATTATCTAATATAAAGAAGTAGCCGTTTGGACCCAAATCAATTGATTGATTAATAGACCTAGTACCATCCTCATTTTTGTTTCCAAGTAGTAAGGTCCGTACTTGCTCTTGGGCTTCCACTTCAGTCAACTGCCCCGATTGAACGGAATTTTCCAAATTCTCAATTAAGGCGACAGCCAGGTTTACGCTTGAACTCAGTTTACTCTCAATGAGCTGATTCGTTTCTTTGACTGAAATCTGATAAATAACTGCTCCTAATATTCCGATGGGAAGAATTAGTAGTGTGAGTGACATCATGAGCAGTTTTTTCCGAATTGTTAGTCGCAACCTTGTACGTGTAACTTTTACCATATACACCGCTCCGCATCCTAATAGAATTAATTACAAATTAATACTATAGTACTAGTTTTGGGAATATAAATCAAAAAAATAAATTCATAATTTAACAAAAAAAGCAAACGACCCCCTAATAAGAGGTCCGTTTGCCATTTATTCAATGAAAATCCAAATCCCTACTTCTCGTCCAACCACAATATCGCTGTTACTCCACGAGGATAATATTTACTGCCTGTAATCTCCCCGGAAATAATTTGATCACTCCAGCTGAAGATCGATAATTCTGGATGGGTAAGCCATGCCACATGAGCGCGATCTGCTGCCGCTCCGCGTTCATCCCATTCCAGTCCCAGAATGTTGCGGGCGATGAACTGCGAGAGATAGATTTTGCTAAGCCAGCTGTTATTGCTAGTGGATGAGATTTTCCAACCGCCATCATCAAATAAGCAAACGCCCGGCTTCAACACCGCATGAAGATGCTTCTCGAGTGCGCCGATATATGCGGCGAACCGTCCATTGCGATCAAGTGCTTCCTTACAACCAGTATAGTATGGGAATACAAGACCCTCGATAGCTGGAATGATCTTGGAGTCGTTACCTTCTCCAATCACAGCCGGGATATATCCATCTGCAGCAACGCTTTCCACCATCGTTGCGGCGCATTTCTCTGCTTGAGCCCCTGCTGTTTTGGACAGCTCCGCACGCTCATACTCTGCAAATATTTTCTCCATAGCTAAGTAAGCCGCCCAGCATTTTCCTGCCAAGTAAATATTGTTGCGAGCCTGACCTAAAGAAACATCCAGACTGTCATAGGTAGTAATCTCTGCTCCACCCATCGTACGTGAGCTATCTAGCGCCATAACACCGTTTCTTTGCTCAGGATCTGGATGATCCCGATTTAACATACTATCCAAGCACTTCTCCAAGATACTCAGATTACGTTCCATCCAGCTCCGATCACCTGTGTGTTCAAGATAAGTTGCCGCACTCAGCACCCAGTTTACCAATTGTTCATGTGTCATATGAGAGAAGCAACCATCAATGCCATATAACTCATAGGAGGAATAGCCCGGACGTGAAACTACGTTGGCTACACCCATATCATGTGTGAAGCTAATCCCACCTGGATACTCTGTATCATCCCCAGGGAAACGCACCGTATCTTCATAGCTGAATCTTTCTACGAACATATCCAGCTCATTACGAACCGTCCAAGGATTCAGACGCAGCTCGTAGAATAACTGATCGACGGTCAGATCAAAGGTATTCATCATCCGGTATTCGCCTTCGTTGACGATCCAGAACGGCTTATTCTTATTATCCAGTAATTGTGTGGAACCATAATAACTACGAATCGCATGCGCTAGCATAAAGGTTTGATCTTCGGATAGTTTTGCATGATTAAACATCTCGTTAGCTTTCTCCGCTGCTTGTTTAAGCACATCGAATTTAGCTAATGCATATTCGGCTACGGCTTCAACATTGTTGAAATAGCGATTATAGTAATAGGAAGCATCCATACCAGAGGTAACATAACCAGAACGGTGAAAGCAAATCGCAAACCGGTACGTTTCTTTTACTCCGGCTGGAACATCCATGATCAATGCACCCACGCGGCCCAGTCCAAAGGTCCAATTTTCCTGAAGCTCCTCACTTAGAATATCCTCCATCGTGAAATGAAGTGCGGACTTTGTAGTGCCTTTCTCGGCAGCAATCGCGATAAATCTTCCTTGTCCAACGCCTGTAATTTCAGATGACACATCATCCAGTCTTCTCATTCCGCTATACACATCTGTTCCCTGAAAACCAAAGAACGCACGACGTGAGGTAGCTGATGAGGTGTTATCCACTTCGAGCTCAACCAGTACTGCTGGCAGCAACACTTCCTTCATTTCTTCCACAGACGCAGTTTCAGGATCTGGTACTGATCGAACTGGCGAGAGAATCCGAAAGGTCAGATCCCCCGCACTCCAGCTGTCTGTAGCTACTTGAAAATCTCTAGAAATCTCACGATCTTGAAAAGGGAACAGAATATTCTCCTTGTCTGGATTGGGGTCTGGATTCTCGATGTCATAGCGTTTGCTCTCGTCATCTCCGCCAATCTCGTGAAATGGTAGTGTGTCATACCCTTTCCCATCCGTGCGTTCTAATCCTATGAATATATTCTGTCTAGGAGGTTTGGCTATCTCCAAATCGAAACCACCACTAGCTCCTTTAAATCCTAAGGTAAAACTCGCAAATGCACCGATTGGTGAATGATGAGCATTAAAGAATTTATTATGTGACATAAATAAATGCACTCCCTCCAACATGATCCCGGATACCTCCGGGCTATATGTCCATGTTATCGATATTTCTGGAAGTGCAACAGGGCTAAAGCCTTCTATTATTTGGGCAAATCAAACATCGATAACAACCTATGATATAATTAAGCCAAATTTTATTGTAAAAGAGGATTGAAATGATCTCGAATGATCCCGCCTTCCATAATTCTATTGACGGTCAGATGTCACCAGACATTCAAGCAGCCTTTCATATCTTCGCCGCACATTGGAGAAAAGTAAATTCGGGTTGGCAATATCCTGTACACACTCATCCGATGTTTGAGATTAATATTGTCCTTCAAGGTGAGCAACAAATGACGGTAGGCAATAAGTCTTTTATACAGAAAAGCGGCGATATTTTATTCATTCGCCCCGGTGTTGAGCATAGTAGTATGGGTTCAAATGCTGACTGTGACATGACTTATTACTGCCTGCATTTTGATATCGATGATCTGATTTTGCGGCGTGCCTTACTTACAGCAGATGCTGTTAGTCTCAGCGGAAACACCCCTGAACTGCTGGCCATCCGTTCCGCGCTAGATGTAATCATTAACTCTTCCATCTTGTCAGAGTCTAAAGACACACATAGAAATCGCTTGATCACACTGCATGCTTCACTGCAGCTTCTGACCGCGCTCAGCGGTTGGGTGCTTTCGGAAATGCCTCTCCCAGCAGATACAGAAGCTACAGAAAATACAGTTGCCCTGGCTAACGCTATTGAAGGACTATTGCAGGAATCCGTCTCTACCGCTGCCAGCACAGGCGAAAGAGGTGGCGGTATTGAGGACATTGCTGCCAAGCTCGGATATAGCACTACTCACTGTAATCGTGCTTTTCATCAAATCTATGGGATGTCACCAAGGCAATATTTATCACGCTTAATCATTCGACACGCCAAACTGCTGCTGATGGATAATAGTCTATCTGTCGAATCGGTGGCTCAACGACTGGGGTACCGTGATGTGTCCCATTTCAGCAAGCAATTCAAACGCTGGACAGGTCTCCCGCCAATGGGCTATCGCCGTTTAACTGCGAATCCGAATTCGCTTAAAAAATCAAACACAAACAAAACCCCACTGTTCACTAAGTGAGATCTAACACCGATAGCGCACAGAAAAGTGATCGTCGTAACTGCGGGAAATGTTTGGACTTCTGCCCGCTGTTGTCTCCAGATTTTATTAATGAACCGTACTATCGGTTGAAATTCGGAGACGACAGCGGTTGCTAACGCTCCTACAGCTCCAAATAATCTTCCCCTTCGTTACTGCTACCCTATTACTCTTTTCAATGCCTGATGAAAATAATTTTTTAGCCTGCCGCCGGTTTTTTGAGCTAACATTCCCCGTTAGCGTAACACCCAATCGGTTTAACCTTCATCTTTAAAATGAAAATGTTCATGATGGATCGCATCCATTCAAACTAACTTACTACTCTTACTTTGGTAATATGGGAAGTTATTATCTAGCGGCATTCGAAGTAATTGATAATTTTTGATCTCTTGGCAAAGCCTCGACTTCATTAATGGCTAACTCACGTATGGTGTAATACCTATTGGAAAGAAATTTGGAAACCCAGTTGAAGCATCAGCAACGAAAATCCCCCAAACATAATCATTTGTCACATAATTCATCCTTATTTTTAGTCATTCTTCTAAAACCTGAGTTAAGTATTCCGTGACCATTTGGATTATCCTGCCTGTTAGTTAAACATAGACAGCCGATCCATTGACCGGCTGCCTTTGTGTCTTAATTGAGCTATTGTTCCCCGTTTATAAGAATGTGCTTTAAAAGTAATAAGGGATATCAAGCGATATAGAGTCAACATCATTTACTTTTGAGTAATACATACACTTTCCTTATATTTTTGATTA
>NZ_CDRJTB010000030.1:0-72033 GCF_976954365.1 Paenibacillus sp. Marseille-Q9583 | reverse complement strand
TATAAACTAAAATTTTCACTATTCATCCAGAGGTTAATTCTATAGAATAGTATCAAACACTTCATTCCCGATCCATTTAGTTGATATATTACATAACTATGGAATATATTGCAGGTTGCCAGTCACTAGCAGTCGGTAGGGATATAAAGAAATGGGGCTTCGCTGCCCATAAAAAGGGGGAGAACAATATGTTTCGTTTCAAGCAGTCGATCAGTCGCAGATTTACGCGTTTATTATTTGTAGTTCTATTACTCACATCTCTTTTGTTAAGTACCAGCTTCTATTTTATATCCACCAGTATTTTCAACAGCTATGTCATGCCACAAATCAATCAAATTCTAACTGCAGCTGCTCAGGACGTATATAAGAATATAAATACAATGCATGCTCAGCAAGCACTAAAGAAGAACGAACAAGCAGCCACCAATCTTGAATTCTATTTTCAGGATAAGAGAAAGCAGCATGGGGTTGAGACTATTTTTCTACTCAATCTAAAAGGCAAGGAAGCTGAGGTTCTGTCCGTAGATCATGATGCAAAATTAAAGCCGGATGAAATTGTTAAGGTATCCTCTGCAATGCAGCAAGCTCTTAAAGGAAAGAGTGGACTAAGCGATACATACAAGGACTCGCATGGTGTACATAAGTCAGCTTATATCGGAATTCCCGGAAGTACGATGGTTATCGGAATTAGCAGTGATGTAAGCTTTATTCAAGAAAAAACAGACAGCATTCTGTGGACCAGTGCCGGGATCACTCTGCTAACGCTGATTATAGGCTCAACTGGTGCCTGGTTTATGAGTATGCGGATTACTCGTCCTATCTCAAAGCTTGCAGCTTACAGTGCCCGTCTTGCAGAGGGAGATTTCACAGAGGAATTAACGGTTAAAGGCAGTGATGAGGTAGCCCAACTGTCCAGAAGCTTCCAAGCGATGACCCTGCGCCTAAAAGAAATGATTGGACATGTACTCGTCACCTCAAATACTGTGGTCACCGATTCCAATTCTTTAAGAGAACGTGTTGAGGTCTTAAATGAAATGGCAGACCACTCTAGTACATCTGTTGTAGAAATTGGTAAAGGTAGTACGACCATCGCGAGCAGCGCTCTAGATAATTCAAAAGCTATGGAAGAAATCAATTTCGGCATTCAGCATATTGCTTCAGCAGCCACCGAAGTCACTGAGCAGATCAGTGAAGCTTCCGCTGAAGCGATTGGCGGTAATGAGATTGCCCAAAGTGCCGTTCTGCAAATGCGCCATGTTGAACGTGCATCCCTGCAGTCGCTGGAGCAATTACAAGTTATGAATGAACGTTCAGTAATGATCGGAGAAGTCGTTCATAGTATTACTGAAATTACGAAGCAAATCCAAATGCTCTCGCTCAATGCTTCGATCGAAGCAGCACGTGCAGGAGAACATGGACGCGGCTTTGCCGTGGTTGCCGGAGAAGTACGCAAGCTTTCCGAACAATCCCGTAATGCGAATGAGCAGATTCGTGATTTCCTTCTCGGACTTCAGGAAGATATGAATCGCTCCGTTACTGAGATGAACCATGTGAATTCTGAGGTAGCCTCCGGGGTAGGCAAGGTGGCAGAAGCGGGCGATGCCTTCAATCACCTTCTGATTCTGATCCAAAGCATCAATCAGAATATTCAATCCGTATCTGCGGCGACGCAGCAAATCTCAGCAAGTACGGAAGAAGTGAGTGCTTCCGTCGAGGAAACCGCACAAATTACTTCAAGATCCCAAGAAAGTGCGGACACACTATCAGAGAACTCGGAGCGCCAACGTATAGAGCTTGAAGGACATGCAGTAACCGTGCAGCATCTATATGAGCAGGCTAAGAAGCTTCAGGAAGCTGTGCAACAATTTAAGATCTAAAGCTTAGGCTTAAATAAAAACAACCCGTTCACACGAAAGTGTTGAACGGGTTGTTTGGTTTAGTGTCTCGGCGCCCAAAGAATGACCGAAACGCCGATCACACAAATAACAGCACCAACCCAGTCATATACATCGGGTGTTTTCTTGTCAACTAGCCAGCCCCATAACACAGCGAGCACGATAAACACCCCACCGTAAGCTGCATACACTCTTCCGAAGGATGGAAACTTCTGCAACGTAGGAATAACGCCGTAGCTTATCAGAATCAAAGAGCCTACCAAGCCGTACCAAAGAGGTCTTGATTCTCTTAGCCATAACCATACTAAGTAACCGCCTCCGATCTCAGCAAGGCCGGCAATTACAAATAGTAGAATGGCAGCAACCATGTCATCCCTCTTTCCTATTGAACTCTAAAAATATCAAATCTTTCGCAAAATATGATATAACATCATCACGGTTAGTAAGTATGTGTACAAGCAAGATTCTGCTGGAACCACAGGCAGCATGAGAGTATAAAATCAGATTGAGCGAGCTGGCTACTATGCGTCACCCGCAGGAGCCACTCACATGAAATTGTGCTGGAGCAGCACTAATACTAGTAGGAGCACAGCCTCTAGCAGCTCATTCAGCGCGCCATACACATCGCCGGTGAGCCCGCCGAGCCGGCTGCTAATCCGCCGCGCAGCCACGGTGCCGCTGGCCAAGGCCGCAGCCGGCAGCAGTAACGCTGCCGCCAGATGCAGCGGCCACGCGGCTATGCCCGCGCCGAGCGCCAGAGGCGCACCGGCTGCGGCTAGCGAGAGCAGCGCGGCTATCGCCAGCGCGCGCCGCTCATGCGAGGGAGCGAGGCCGGCGAAGCTTGCGGCCAGCCCCTCGTTCCCGCGGGCAATGGGATAACGCACCATTGCCCGCACCATATACCAGCGGCTCCAGATCGCTGGCAGCAAGAGCAGTGGCAGCTCGTAATAGGCGTAGCCTTCGATTAATGCTGCCACTAAAGAGGCCTTTAACAGCAAGAGCAGCACGCAGGCGAGCACCCCCATCGCACCCACACGGCTATCCTTCATAATCTCCAGGATCCGTTCCCTCGGTCGGTAGCTTAGCAGACCATCTGCACTGTCCATCCAGCCATCAAGGTGCAGACCTCCGGTGAGTCCTACCCATAGAATGAGGGTAATGACAGCGGCTGGCCAAGCTGGTAAAATCATTCCCATCAAAGCTGCCCCAGCAGCTACGCAAAGTCCGATAACAGCACCCACCACGGGATAGAATATCACACTTCGGCGCAGCAGCTCAGGAGAAAATCCAGGGTCACTCTTTACAGGAAACCGGGACAAAAACTGAAAGGCAGCCGCGGCAGCATCTCTGCGCTCCCTCATAAACGATACTCCCTGCTCTTGAGTTCAATTGGAATGCCAGCAGTCACTAAAAAAACCTGCTCGCATTGCCGAGCAAGCAGCGCGTTCATACGTCCTGCCAGATCACGGTACAATCGGCCAAGCGCATACTCCGGAACAATACCGTCTCCAACCTCATTAGTGACCAAAATGAGGTTTCCTTGAAATGTGCGTACACTGTCTTCAAGTCTTGTAATCTCGCTCTCTATCAACTCTTGCCTATCCGTAAATCCTTCCATGGCTAGCAGTACATTCGATAACCACAACGTTAGACAATCTACGAGAACCGCCTTTTCACCAGATAAACGCTTAAGAAGATCTGGCAAATCATAAGGCTCCTCTAACGTCTCCCAAGCATATCCGCTTTGCGAGCGCTGTTGCTGATGCAGTGCAATCCGTTCATTCATTTCATCATCAAACGCTTGTCCGGTTGCAACATAGAAGGCCTGATCTGCCAGTGACGACATCAATTTTTCTGCAAAACCACTTTTCCCGCTACGCGCGCCTCCCGTTACAAGAATACTCATTGTTTCCCAGCTCCAGAGATGCCTGCACTTTCAAAGGTGGCCATTTCACTCAAAATGCGGCATATCGCCTCTATTAAATGAAGGGACAATACGCCTCCTGTTCCTTCACCCAAACGAAGACCCAGGTTAAACAACGGTTCAAGGCCAAGCTGCTCAAGCATCAGCTTATGTCCTTGTTCTCCTGATAGATGAGAGCCTATCATATAAGCAATGGATTCTGGCGCAAGCGCCTTCGCCACAAGAGCTGCTGCGCCCGAAATAAAACCATCCAAAATGACAGGCACCCTGGCAGCGGCTGCGCCAAGAATTAGACCAGTCAAACCGGCGATTTCCAGTCCCCCTACTTTGGACAATACATCCAGCGGATCTGCCGGACTCGGCTGATTCACCTTTAAGGCGCGTTCCACAACTGCAATCTTATGTAGTAGACGTTCATCATCAATTCCCGTTCCTCTTCCAACGGCTACTTCAGGTGGTATTCCTTTTAGAGCACACAGAATGGCTGCGCTAGCCGTTGTATTCCCAATGCCCATTTCACCTGTAATAAAAATCTCCGTCCCGTTCTCAATCGCTTCTTGTGCGACTCTTATCCCTACAAGTACAGCACTCATCGCTTCCTCACGGCTCATCGCAGGTCCCACAGCCATATTATCCGTTCCCCGGCGCACTTTACGATCAATCAGATCGTCATGACTAAGATCGCCGTTAACACCGATATCTACGAACTTTACCTCAGCCCCGGCTTGGCGTGCCAATACATTCACAGCCGCTCCTCCGCTGAGAAAATTATAGGCCATCTGCATTGTGACTTCCTGCGGAAATGCGCTAACTCCCTCGCAGCATACACCGTGATCGGCAGCCATTACAACAACCGTCCGTTTGGTGAAGCTAGGCTGCTCCGTACCCGAAATTCCAGCGAGCTTAACAGCCAGAGTCTCCAATTGTCCCAAACTTCCCGGCGGTTTGGTTAGAATATTCAGGCGGTGCTCCGCTTTCAGGAAAGACTGTTCATCAGCTGGTGTGATTCGTTTAATTACTTCTTGAATCGTTGAAATCATATTTTAGCCTCCAATTAAAGATATCCGTATCACCTATTCTATCTTATCTACACAGAAAAGCCCCCATCTATGATAGATGGGGACCACTAGAATTACAACTTCACTTTCATATATCCTTCGATTCTCTCCAGCGCTTCCGTCAATTTTTGTAGGGATGCTGCATAAGAGCAGCGAATATACCCTTCTCCACCCGCTCCAAACACATGCCCCGGAACCGCAGCAACACCAACCTCCTTGAGCAGTTGCAAAGCGAAATCCTCTGACTTCATTCCGGTATTAGCGATGGAAGGAAAGACATAAAATGCACCCTCTGGCTCGTGGCAAGGTAAACCAATAGATCGAAATCCACTAACCAGCAGCTTTCTTCGCTCATCAAAGCATCGTTTCATGTGGTCCTTATGCTCCATACCATTCCGCAGTGATTCAATGGCAGCGATTTGACCTAGTATCGGAGCACACATCGCAGTGTACTGATGGATTTTGAGCATCGCAGCAATTAATTCCTGATCACCACAAGCATAACCCACTCTCCAGCCAGTCATCGCAAAGGCTTTGGAGAAGCCACTAATGACAATCGTTCGTTCCAACATCCCAGGAAGGGAGGCAATACTGACATGCTGACTATCATAGGTTAGCTCGGCATAGATTTCATCTGAAATGACAAGTAAGTTATTCTCTTTTACAATCTGTGCAATGGGTAGCCAATCGTCGTAAGTCATTACTGCTCCTGTAGGATTAGTCGGAAAATTAACCATAAGAATCTTGGAACGCGGGGTAATCACCTGCCGCAACGCTTCAGGAATAAGTTTAAAACCCTGCTCGGCTGAAGATTCAACCTCTACCGTAATCCCACCGTTCAAATGAGTAATCGGCGAATACGCAATATAGCTCGGAGAAGGGACGATAATCTCATCCCCGGGTGTAATAAAGGCCCGCAGAGCCAAATCCACGGCTTCACTGCTTCCCACTGTAACCATAATCTCGTTAGTTGGCTCATAACGGAGATTGAAGCTTGTGTGCAGATAAGAGGCGATCTCTTCTCTAAGCTCCAACAAGCCGGAATTTGGTGTATACATCGTCTCCCCATTATTCAAAGCACGAATACAGGCAGCTCTTACATGCTCCGGTGTAACGAAATCAGGCTCGCCTACGCCAAGCGATATAATATCCTGATTCCCTGTACTTAGGTCAAAAAAAGCCCGAATCCCCGAGGGAGCAATCTCTCGCACACGTGGAGCAACCCATTCATTATGCATGGCTGTACACCTCTTCTTTTGGACTCTTTTCCGCCAGGGAAAGGGAAATAATTGCGTCCAGCAGTCCGCTGAAGGAGTAGCCTGCCGCTTGCGCGCTTTTGGGTAAAAGACTCGCCTTCGTCATTCCCGGTAATGTGTTCACCTCCAGCACATATGGAATACCATCCTTAATGAGCATATCCACCCTTGCATACACGCTGCATTTTAGTGCTTTGTAGCAAGTTAAGGCTGCATCACGTACTCGCTCATACACCTCAGCTGGTAGATCAATGACCCGTTCGTCTGCCCCACCATCTTCGTATTTCGCACTGTAATCGAACCACTCCGCATGCGCCGAGGTGATTCCCAAAACGGGCAGCATCTCTCCATTTAGAATAGAGCAAGTGATTTCCTGGCCTTGAATGTAGCTCTCGATCAGAATCGACTGATCACAAGCAAAAGCCTTCTGTACTGCGCTCAACAGCTCCTCGCTACTGCGCACCTTTTCCATACCGATACTCGAACCGCCTGCACATGGCTTCACCATAACAGGATACCCAATCCGCTCTACGGCTTCTTGAGAATAATCCTTCATACTATCCCAGCACAACCAATCCGCCGTGTTGACGCCTGAGCAGCGCATAAGCTTTTTGGAAAGATCTTTATCCATACAAATGCTGCTAGACAAAACGCTACTACCCGTATAAGGAATCCCCATCGTCTCCAGCGTCCCCTGAACCGTACCGTCCTCTCCGTAAGCTCCGTGGAGCGCAAGCAGCGCGATATCGATTCCTTTTGCCTGCTCAATAAGCTCTTCACGCTTGGTGATCACTATTGGAGTAACCTCATATTTATTGGGATCCAGATTCTTCAAAATCTCTCTACCGCTATTCATGGATACCTCATACTCTGAGGACACCCCGCCCATAATTACGCCTACCTTCATCTTCATCTCAAGCACCTCTTTATCCCATTAGTTGTCGTGCTGTTCTGCCAATAATCTCGATCCCCTTGCGGATATCCTCATCCGTCACTCTGGAGAAACCGATCCGTATCGTATTTTGACCTTTACCGTCTGTGAAGAATATATCTCCTGCTGTAAAAATAACCCCTTGTTCATGACAGGCCGCCAGCAGCGTCCTTGTATTAAAACCCTCCGCAAAGGTTACAAAAAGATGCAATCCGCCATCCCCTGATAACGCCGTATAAGGAATAAACTCCTTACAGCATTGCAGGGTTAATTCATATTTTCGTTTATATTCCGCTCTGGCTTTTTTCAAATACTTCTCTAAATGGCCACCTAATAAGTACTGATACAAAATGGATTGATCCAGCGTCGAGGTATGAATGGTGCGTGCGCGCTTGACGCTTTCGAGAGAATAGATCAGCTCCTGATCTGCCAGCACCCAGCCTACGCGTAGTCCCGGAAATAATACCTTTGAGAAGCTACCTAGATAGATCACGCTGTTGCCGCTCCCTGCTGCTGCGATAAGTGGGGCCACATGTGAGCCCGAATAGCGTAACTCCTCGTTAAAACCATCCTCGATCACTGGTATTTGGTACCGGTTCATCAGCTTCATTAGCCTCTGTCTTTTCTCGGGAGACATTACAATGCCGGTCGGATTATGATAAGAGGGGACAAAGTAGGCACAGTCAAAGGCTTGCTCCTGCAATGCCTTCTCCAGCTCAACCAGATCAATCCCATCACGCTCCATAGGAATCCCGGTGATCTCAAAGCCATTCAGCTTCAGATTTTTGATCGCCGTATGATGCGTTGGATTCTCACAGATGACCGAACCATTCTTTTTACTAAGTGCAGACAATACAATATCGAATCCCTCTGTAAAGCCATTGGTGATCAATATATCCTTGCCTTTCATTTCAACGCCTTTGTGCTCCATGTACTGCTTCAAATAGTCTATTAAAGGCTTATACCCTTTGGCATATCCATAATTTAGTAAGACGTTGCCTTCCACCGACATACGATCCATAAAGGAGCGTTTCACATTATCTAGATCAAAAAGACTCTCATCAGGCGCGATGCTCGTGAAGGAGATCGTCCCCTTCTCCGCTCGTATACCGCGCTTCATGATATCCAGTTCCTCCGCCAGCCGCGCATGATCATTGATACGCGTCTTCCAGTCCATCGTCCAGGAAGAGATTGTTTCACTGCCGGGAGGTGTAGGTGCCACATAACTTCCCTGACCCTGCACAGCATACGCGAATCCATCATCCTCAAGCTCTGCATAAGCAGAGATTACTGAGTTACGGCTAACCTTAAGCAATGTGCTGAGCTCTCGTGTGGAGGGCAGCTTTTGATTGCCTTGCAGACCGCCTTTTATGATTAAGTGCTTCATATAGTCTTTAATTTGTATATACACCGGCCGTCCGGCTATGAGCTTAAAATCCTTAAACATCTGTTTGGTCGCCTCCATAGCTATCATGGCATAATCAGGCGCTTAAAAAAAGAACCACAGCCAAGGGATTTTTTCCGGCTGTGGTTCTATGAGAGGACAAATGCCCAAAAAATCAAGTTACAGATCTATGCTTCAATCACAAGCTCCCCTTCTCCAGCAGGAATCTCAAAACCATTTAAAAACCGGGTTAATATGTCCTCAGTAATCGGAAATGCGGCATTGGCGTCAAAACGTTCACTCCGGATAAGCAGTCTCTGACGCAATTCATTCGGCTGAACCTTTAAGTGAATCAGTTCCCACACGCCACCATAACTCTCAATGAGCTGCTTGTAATCGTTCCGTCTCTGACGTTGCCAGAAGCTGAAATCGATAACAACATGATGTTTTGCCTGAAGCAGATTCACCAGCTCCCCCCGCAGCTTTATCTCCGACTCTTCTTTATAAGACTCATAATCCTGCTCTGGATAATCCACCCCGAAACGGCCGTGAGTAGCCCAGATGTCCTCATCTATCGAGAGCCGTGCGAATCCTTCTTTCTCTAACTTTTGAGCAAAGGTCGTTTTACCCGACCCTGCCACACCGCACATCATCACTACGATGGAAACAACACTCGTACGCTTTTGCTGAAGCAATTTTTCAATAACCAACTTTTCGCTCAGCATTATAAATGCATCTCCCTTCCACTTGATGGTATACTCATCGTTACAAAATACTTTCTTAAGGGATTGTGATAAGGATATGGTGAAATCAGTCCAGCAGACCTCCTAAAATGAAAAATGAAATAATTTTAGGAGGTCATAATAAATGATTTTTAACCCGATTGTCATTGATAACTGGAGTAGAAAACCCTATTTTGAACATTATTTAAACAATGTCAGATGTACCTACAGCATGACCGCAAATATTGATATCACCCTTCTACTGTCAGAGCTTAAGCATAAGGGGATTAAGCTGTACCCGGCACTAATCCACATGATAACTACGGTGGTGAACTGTCATAGTGAATTCCGCACATGCTTTGATTCTGAAGGTAGATTAGGTTATTGGGATAGCTTGTCACCTAGTTTTACAATTTTCCATGATAATGATAAAACTTTCTCAAGCATCTGGACTTCGTACGGTGAAAAGTTTAATGATTTCTATAACCGTTATCTCGATGATATGAAAATGTACGGAAGCGTGAAACAATTTATCGCTAAAGCAAACGAACCACCGAACACCTTCCCTATCTCTAGCATTCCATGGGTCAGCTTCACGGGCTTTAACCTGAACGTGTATAACGAAGGAACCTACCTACTTCCCATCTTTACGATAGGGAAATATTTTCAGCAAGACAAAAAAATACTATTGCCATTATCAGGACAATTCCACCATGCCGTTTGCGACGGCTACCATGCCAGCTTGCTGTATAATGAATTGCAATCACGTGCAGATACCTATAAGGAATGGTTACCTACCATCTAATTATCCACTTTATTCTGCTGAGGGCGAACGATAGTTTAAACATAAAGGGTTCCACATATAGATATGGCTAATATGTGGAACCTTTTTTTTATTTGATTTTCTCATCAATCTCCCGAAATATCTGCCGACCATTGCCCGTTCTGCCAAACTAGCCTGAGTACCATTGCTGTTCCCGGAGAAGGTGCAACTGCGCTGTAGAATGTGACACCAGGAATTAACTGTGCAAGGAAATTCCGAATAACACCACCATGTGTGACTACCAAAACCCTGCTTGTTATTGCCTCAGCCTTTTTTTCACTAATTGCAGCCTGCACAAATATATCCTCAGCCGCTCGCCCCAGATCTGACAGGAAGCTACGCAACCGTTCGTCAAACTGCGCCCATGTTTCACCATCCGGTGGTGTAACTGTGGAAGGATTATCAATCCAGCTTCTATACAGTGAGTTATCCTTCAATTCCTCATAAGTACAGCCTTCGAAAGCACCAAAATTCATTTCACGCAGGCGCGGATCGTAGACAGCCACCTTCTCTAAAGAAGGTGAAATGTAAGATAGAGTCTCTCGACATCTAAGCAAATCACTGCAAAATACACACCAAAAATCATTCGATAATTCAGACTGCTGCTTAATCTGAGATAGCTGCTCTACTGCACTAGATAGCAATGAGAGATCCGTATGTCCTAAGTAACGATGCTCAGCATTCCACTGAGTTTGCCCGTGGCGGACAAGTACTAATTCTAGCTCTATAGAAGGAAACGCCATGTCTAGCATTAGCCCCCGATCCATATCCATGCCACAACTGTGCATAAGCCTACAAAAATTGAAGAGGAGAGCATCATCATCCGCGAGGTCTGAATAATATCGTCCGGCTCCATAGATCGTACCGGATCACCCATGTAGGACCGGAAAGAAGCCACACCATGGTACACGTTTTCGCCACCGAGCCGGATACCGAGGGCGCCTGCAACAGCGGATTCTGGATAGCCGCTATTCGGGCTTGGATGGAGTCGTGCATCCCGCTTCACCATCTGCAGGCATCTCCGCCAATCCAGACGAAGCACCCATGCACACAGAGCCAAGAGCAGTGCCGTTATCCGCGCTGGAATAAAGTTGGCGACATCATCTAGCCGAGCGGATGCCCAGCCGAGATCACGGTATTTATCATTCTTATATCCCACCATGGAATCGAGCGTGTTGACTGCCCGATAAGCCATAGCAAGCGGCGCGCCACCGATGAGCGCATAGAACAATGGAGAAATAATCGCATCGACGATATTCTCTGCTACAGTCTCTACCGTGCCGCGCACAATTTCCGGGGAATCTAGCGAAGTCGTATCACGCCCCACGATCATTCCTAACGCCTTGCGGGCAGCAGGGATATCGCCCTTCTGCAATTCCACGTACACCGCCATTCCTGCATCCTTTAGTCCCTTGGAGGCAATCGTGGTTGAAATCAACCAAGCCTCCGCTATCCAGACGAGCCACGGTGAGATATATGACAGCAGCCATAGCAGAATGGCTGTCAGTGCCCAAGCACCACCCGCCACAAATAGCGGAAGTAGCACCCCTGCTCTGCGCAGGCTTTGCGGGTGGGACCATAAACGACGGATCGCCCGCTCCAGAGCCGTGATTGCTTTGCCCATACCGATTACGGGATGGGGCAAGCTACGCGGATCACCTACGATCCGATCAATTACATAAGCCGCAAGCAGTACTAAAGCGATTGTCACAGGCGATCACCTCTGAACATTCTCCAGCAATTCCAGCTACCTATTCTCATTAGCTGTCCTTCCTTGCCTGAACCGATAGCAAACTTCCTGTCACAGCGCTATATACAAGACGCCCGATTGCGCCCCCAAGATTGGTAGCGGTTCCTGCGTAAACATGCTCTGCCTTGTATCGCCCACTTTGGCTCACAGCGAGCACTATCGCATCCGTAGTTGTTCCGGTAGCGATCAGCCCATTCTCGGGATCGATAATCCCGAGATCGGCCAGAGCAGCAGCTTTGGCTTCGACAGCTGTCTGCACAGCATTGACCATGGCCGCCGGTGTCAGGCAGCCATCAATACCTAGCATTATGTTAATCGTACCCGGGCGATAAACAGCCAGCACATTGCGTTCCACACCCGCGCGCGCAGCATTTCCTGCGGCGGCAGTAACGCAAACAAAAATACCCGCTGAGCCTGTGTCTTCCTCAGCTACCGCTGCATGCTCTAGCGGTACTGCCGTCATCAGACCGGCACAGCCAGACATTGAATAACCCCACTCGCGGAGCTTATTCTCCATATCCTGAACAGGATCACTACATTCATAATTGCGGTCAACATATAAATTGACGGCCCTCTCTAGCCGATTCATTCCTCCACCATAGAACGCACTCGATAAACCATCTGCTTCAGCAGGTAGCTCTAGTAGCAGATGGTTTCCCTTCCACTGTAAAGCAAGCCCTGGCCAGATGGCCGAATGGTACTCTTTTACGCCTCCTGCGAGGTCAAATGGGATCTTCACTTGCACCATATCTCGATCCTGCTCCTTCCACAGCACATTACTTTTATCTATTCATCCAACCAGCTTCGCGGTCGCGCCTGCTCTTCCCCAGCCGCCTACACTACGCAGGTCACTTATCCGCCAGAATTTCCTTTATCTGTTTTAGCAGCCGGACATTATCCTCATGCCCCTTAACGGCTACTCGGATATGCTCGCCTCCTAGACCGGGGTACATAGCGCAGCTGCGCACCAGTATACCGACACGCCCAAGACGGGTCTGCATCTCAGCCGCACTCCACGGCGAAGGCAGGCCACAAAGCAGAAAGTTGGCTTCGCCTGGCGGCACATCGCAGCCTAGCTGCATAAGGCCTTGCCGCAGCAGCTCCCGTTCAGTGGCGATCAGTTCGCGTGTGCGATGTCCATACTCGTGCCCACACTCAAGGCAGGCTTCGCCCGCCAGCAGCGCCAAACCATTCACGCTCCAGGTAACCTGCTTTCCGGTCATCGCCTTTGCCAGCTCCGGATGCGAAATGGCAAACCCGAGACGCAGTCCGGGAATCGCATAAAATTTCGTCATCGACCGCACCAAAATCGTATGCGGAAACTGATCCAGATCGGGCAAAAGCGTATTTTGTTCTGCTTCTGGAATAAAATCAATAAAGGCTTCATCCACAGCCAAATACGTCCCGTAGCTTTCAGCCTTCTGCGCTAACCAGCGCAGCTCATCCATAGTATACTGAACGCCATTAGGGTTGTTCGGCTGTCCAAGGAACAGCAGCTCAACCTTCTCCAGCAGCCCGGCAATCTCATTCACCCCAGCTCGGAAGTGCAGTTCCCTTGTCCCCTGAACAGATAACACTTCTGCGCCGAATTGCACAGACAGCTGCCGGTACTCAGAGAAACAAGGTTCTACGATGCCTACCTTTTGCGGAGCAATCGCAAGCAGCAACAATGCCATAGATTCTGCGGCTCCATTGCCTACTGTCAACCAACTACTATGTACACCAAGGTCCTCTGCCAGCAGACTTTTGAAGCGTCGATGTCCAGGGTCAGGGTAGGCAACCACCGTAGACAACGCTGTTCTAAGTAGCTCTAAGACGGCTGGCGGAGGCCCGAGAGGATTGATGTTTGCACTGAAATCAAGAAATGTGCCACCAGCCTCCTTATAAAGTTCCGCAGCTGTTAGCAAATCACCGCCATGGCCGTATTTTTCAAGCATATTTACACTCCCTCTATCCACTTTCGCTTGTTCGATATGTATCTCATTGCCACCATTATTGCGTCTTTGCCGGGAATACGTCAATGCTCACTAAAGGAATCACCTGTACGAATAAAGAAGATGCTATGCCGAATACGAAAAAAAGAAGTCAACCATTTCGTTGGTCGACCTCTAATTTTTTTCTATTGCGCGGTCAAAATTTGTGGACCTTCAGCCGTAATGGCGATCGTATGCTCGTATTGGGCGGCGAGCTTGTTGTCCATTGTCCGTGCGGTCCAGCCGTCCGGATCGATTGTCATGAAGTAGGCACCTTCGGTGATCATGGGCTCAATCGTGAACACCATACCTTCCTTGATACGGGGGCCTTTTCCAGGCTTACCGACATGCATATAAGTCGGCTCCTCGTGCAGGTCACGGCCGATGCCATGAGCGAGAAGATCACGCACGACGCCGAAACCGTGTGATTCCGCATGCCGCTGAATCGCACTCGTAACGTCGCCGAGTCGATTGCCGGGCTGAGCCTGCTCGATGCCCAGGTCAAGACATTCCTTCGTGACACGCATCAACTTCTCGGCCGTCGGCGAGATCTGCCCGACCGCATAAGTCCAGGCCGAATCGCCGAGCCAGCCATCGAGCTCAGCGACCGTGTCGATCGTCACGATATCGCCTTCCTCAAGTGGCTTATTGCTAGGGAAGCCATGCGCGATTACATCGTTGGCGGAGGCACAGGTCGCATATTGATAGCCCCTATAACCTTTCTGGTATGGCTTTGCGCCGTTCTTCAACATAATGTCCTCGAATATGCGCTCAATCTCGTTGGTGGTAATACCCGGTTTGATAAGCGGGGCGATTGTACGATGACATTCAGCCACCACTTGGCATGCCTTGCGGATAGCCTCAATTTCATGCTTGCTTTTTAAAATGACCATGTTCGTATCAGGCCTCCTTCGTAATAGCTTGGATAGCGAGTCGGGCGATTCGATCGACGTTCAGATCGGAATTGCCCGCATAGTAGTGCAGCCCACAGCAACCGACCAGCACGGCAAGCATATGGTCGACGCTATCGTCTTCGCACTGGGCGATCGATTGGAGTGGAACGTACAGGCGTTCCATAAACCGTCTCTTGGCATTTTGTCGATCCCTTTCAGACAAGCCTACATAATGTTCCGCCGCCATTTTGTAGACGAGATATGCGCGGGCGTCCGACTGCCACAGCTGGAGCAGCGCTTTACAATACATCAACAACTGCCAGTCATCCGGTGGGCTGCCGCTGATGTTCACCCATTTTGCGATAACTTGTTCACATCGCTCGAAGCCGCTTTCTAACACATCTTCTATTAATAAATGTCGATTGGGATAATAATGGTATACTGTGCCGTAA
This sequence comes from Paenibacillus sp. Marseille-Q9583, assembly GCF_976954365.1. Taxonomy (NCBI): domain Bacteria; kingdom Bacillati; phylum Bacillota; class Bacilli; order Caryophanales; family Paenibacillaceae; genus Paenibacillus; species Paenibacillus sp. Marseille-Q9583. Next base: position 56,972 of record NZ_CDRJTB010000030.1, on the reverse strand, counting down.
CCAAGACCTGCCTCGCGGGCGACGTCGCGAATATCAAAGCTGCCTCCCGTGCGAAAGTAGGAGCGCGCGGCGACGTCCAGGATCTGTTCTTTGCGCTGTATGCGTATGAGCTCATTTTGTTCTTTGGTACGGGGGCACATAGCGTGTAACCTCCTTATTTAGACCTGCAAATTTGTCAATATAAAAATAGTAACCCATGGGCTGAAGAAATGCAAAAGATTTGTTGATTTCCGATAAAATGAAGTACTGAACAATAAGACTGGGCGCTGGAAATTCTTCAATTTAAAAATCGCATTAATTCAACGAATCCAGTCTAATACTTTATTTCCACCGAAACACGAAGCGATCTCTTTTGTTAAAAAACTGCTTTTGGTTTAAAATGAGAACTGTAATCAATTTTGCTGCAACGGAGGAATTCACTATGATTTTTATTGATAACACAGGGATCACTGACGCTTCCATCAATTTGGCGATTGAGGAATATGCGCTGAAACACTTGCCGATGGACGAGAGTTACCTGCTTTTTTATATTAACAGCCCATCTATCATCATCGGTAAACATCAAAATACGATTGAAGAAATCAATCAAGAATATGTTAAAGAGAATGATATTAAGGTTGTGCGGCGTTTGTCCGGCGGTGGAGCTGTCTATCACGATCTCGGAAATCTTAACTTCAGCTTCATTACTAAGGACGACGGCCAATCCTTCCATAACTTCCTGAAATTCACCCAGCCGGTGATCGACTACTTACAAAGCATGGGTGTAAACGCTGAGCTTAGTGGACGGAATGATCTTCAAGTCGGCGAACAAAAAATTTCCGGAAACGCTCAATTCTCCACACGTGGACGCATGTTCAGCCATGGCACACTGATGTTTGACCTCAATTTGGACAATGTACAAGCCTCTCTAAAAGTAAATCCAGAGAAGTTCAAATCGAAGAGCACCAAATCCGTACGTAGTCGCGTAGCCAACATCAAAGAGCTGCTAGGTACAGACATGACCATTGAAGAGTTCCGCTCCGGTCTCCTACGTTCGATCTTTGGCATGGAGCCATCCGAGGTCCCTCAGTATAAGCTTCAGGAAGCAGACTGGGACAAAATCCACGAAATTTCCAAAGAGCACTACCAGAACTGGGACTGGAACTACGGTCTGTCACCAAAAAGCAACGTCAAACACACACGTAAATTCCCTGCTGGAATTATTGATATTCGTATGGATATTGAGGATTCCCTCATTAAGGACATCAAAATCTATGGTGACTTCTTTGGGGTTGGTGACGTAGTAGATATTGAAAATGCACTTCGTGGCAAACGTTATAATGAGGCAGAGGTTAGAGAAGCATTAGCTGATCTGGATTTGAAGCATTATTTCGGACGTATTGAGCCGGAGGACTTTATCGGACTGGTTTTCTTAGAGGAATAGTTATACAAAAACTAAAGGGGCCTGCTTATCCTCTGCGCAATTTGCGTAAAGAATAGACAAGCCCCTCTTTCATATTCATTTTAGTTCAAGGAGAAAGTATAAATACATAGACAACGAACGCTAGAGTCAGCATGATGCAGATGTTCTCTACGGCTCCACCTTTTTTCGTGCCTGTACTCATTAGCTTGAGACGCAGCTTAAAGGGGATTGGCGGCAATGGTGTAATTCCTCTTTGAGTAAGGGAGTCTGCCAGTAGATGAAGTGCATACGACATACCGCCAGCTATCCATAAACTGCCACCGTTATTTATACCGGCTGAGGCGAAATACAATAAGGCGCTCCAGCCCGCAACACCATACAAGGTATGTGTCAGGCCTCGGTGTGGGACAATCGATGAAACGACGAGCACGCACGCTGCAATGTAGTTCCATGGATCATAGGCTTCCCCGAAGGCAAAAAGTGCTATGGCGATTAAAATCATGACCAAATGGCGCAGCTTTCGGCTTGGAAGGAATGATACACTACCTACAAGCAATGCCAGCACCATATTCCAAGGGCGTTCCACGATTCCGGCAAAATAGAGATAAATTGCCGCGCCTATCAAAGCAATTTGCAGCGCTCTCAATAGAAACTCTGGAATCGCCTTGCGCACGAGCAGCGAATTCGGTTCATCGATATCAGGCAGCAAGGAGCTTAATGCCGTGACAGCAATAACCGGAATCGTAATCTCATGGTTCATCAAACTCATTACAGATAGGGTAACCCCAGTGCTGATTATTAAATGGGATCTGCCCATCATGGTGAAACCGCTCCTTTCTAAGATGCGAAAAACAAGAACAAATGTGCGGTTATCGAAGTATATCAAGACCCTGTTTTTTTGTCTAGCCTAATCCCTTTAATCCCTTTAATTATAAGCCTTTGAGCGATTCCTATCTTGTCCTCCCCATGAATATACGATACAATTTGGACAACTTGACCTTGTCGTTCTTACAAGGACGGCATTTGCCGAAGAGAGGATGACCTTAGAAGTGAAGCGTTCCCGTATGGCCGATTTCAGCCTGCTACTTGTGGCGATGATGTGGGGATGCACCTTTCTGATTGTTCAAAATGCTGTCAAAGTGCTCCCTCCGCTCGCGTTTAACAGCATCCGCTTTACAGGTGCTGCCCTGTTGCTGGCTCTAATCACTTTTATTTTTTACCGCAAGGAGTGGAAGCAGTTAAGCTTCCGCATGGTACGCGATTCTCTGCTGCTAGGCCTTTTTTTGTTTATGGGCTATGGCTTCCAGACCATGGGACTTCTATATACAACCACCTCCAATACCGGATTTATTACCGGTCTATCGGTCGTATTGGTTCCGTTTCTCTCTCTGGCGCTACTAAAGCATGCTATTTCACGTTACACTTGGTTCAGCGCGGCGCTTGCCGCAGTAGGTCTTTACCTGCTGACCTTCACAGGCTCTGCTTTGTCCCTGAATAAAGGTGATGCTCTTATCCTGCTATGCGCCATAGCTTTTGCGCTGCAAGTCGCATATACTGGCGTTTATGCGCCTCATTATCCGGCTTTGCCGCTGGCAACCTTGCAGCTCGCCTTCGTTGGACTGTTCAGCATTGTCGCTTCGCTTATCTTTGAAGGAGCTGCACCGCTGGCACACAGCGCAGAGCTTATCAAGGATCCAGACGTTCTCTGGGCACTTTTAATCTCTATTGGTCCTACCAGCGCTTTTGCTTTCTGGATTCAAACCGCCTGCCAGAAATACACTACGCCTTCCCGGGTAGCCATTATTTATGCCACAGAACCTGTATTCGCTGTGCTGACAGGCTTAGCCTTTGGGGGAGAAACGCTTGGTATGTCCGCTCTGCTCGGTTGTGGTTGTATTCTGGGAGCTATGCTTATGGCAGAGCTGAGTCCGGAACCGGGTCAGAATCAACATAAGAAGAATTATTTTTCCAAATTACATTTATTTAGAAAGAGATAAGGAGAGAGACAAATGTACAAATTGATCGCAATTGATATTGATGACACTCTAATTAACGATGACAAGGAAGTAACTCCCGCTACACAGACTGCGCTTGAAGAGGCTGTAGCCGCTGGCGTTGTTGTAACCCTAGCTACTGGCCGAGCTTATGCTTCTGCGCAAGCCATTGCCCGTCAAACTGGACTTAACGTGCCAATCATCACTTACCAAGGCGCTCTCGTTAAGAACTTGCTCGATGAAAAGGTACTATATGAGCGTTACGTGCCACAAGATGCGGTACACAAGCTGTTCACTTACTGCGTGGAGCATAATCTGCATTTGCAAACTTACATTGACGACAAGCTGTATGCCCGTGAAGACAACCAGAAGATCAAAGATTATACAGACCTGAACAAAACGCCATATTATATTGAACCAGATTGGGAGAAGCTTGTTCCACAAAAAACACCAAAAATGCTGATTATCGATGATCCTGCATTCTTGGATGAGCTGGCTCCAATTCTACGTGAATTGCTCGGCGATTCCGTGCATATTACCAAATCCAAACCACAATTCCTAGAAATCATGCATCATGAAGGAACCAAGGGAATTGCGCTTGAATTCCTAGCCAATCATTTTGGTTGTGATCTCTCCGAGACTATGGCTATGGGTGACTCTTGGAACGACCATGAGATGCTGGAAGCTGCCGGTCTTGGCGTTGCTATGGCGAACGCTATTCCTGCGCTGAAAGAAATTGCTGATTTCGTAACCCTGAGCAACAATGAAGATGGCGTAAAATACGCGATTGATAAATTCATTCTCAATAAAGTGAACTAAATCGGCTGAACTTAATAGTTTTATATACGTTAAACTTAAGATTTTTCTATTAAGGTAAGTGCGTGACTGCGGGGAATGTTTTAAAGTTCAACTTATATAGAGTTAAAGTTCAATCTATATAAATTCACTTTCTTAAGAAAAGGGTGCTGTAACGTCATGATATATGACGTTGCAACACCCTTTTGTTATTTCAGCAAGCTCGGTACTCCTGTAGATGCAAACTCTAATGCCTCTTGCTCACCCTCCCCAGCCTCTTCCTTTTCCAGCTGAGAATAGTACAAATCATGATATCTTCCTTCTGCTGCAAGTAGCTCCTCGTGGGTACCACTCTCCACAATTTCACTGTTCTCCATCACTAGAATGACATCAGCGTTCTGAATCGTTGATAGACGGTGAGCGATAACGAGTGTGGTTTTGTCTCCCATTAATTTACGAATCGCTTGCTGCACCAGCTTCTCCGATTCATTATCAAGCGCAGCAGTAGCTTCATCCAGCAACAAAATTGGAGAGTTCCTAAGAATCGCTCTCGCAATCGATAGTCGCTGGCGTTGTCCACCGGACAGGCGTGAACCTTCCTCACCGATATCTGTATCGAGGCCCTCCGGTAAGTCCATTACAAAATCATAAGCGTTCGCTTGTCGCAAAGCTTCCAGAATTTCATGCTCATCTGCATCTGGATTTCCATTTCGGATGTTATCACGGATACTTCCTGTATAAAGCCCGGACTCTTGCGGCACATAAGAGAAGTGACTCCTAAGTTTAGCTAAACTCATCTCGCTTGTCTTCTCATTATTTATAAACACTTCACCCTCATCAGGTTCATACAACCCAAGGAGCACCTTAAAAAGTGTAGATTTCCCTCCACCGCTCGGTCCCACAATTGCCATTTGAGCCCCTTTATGAAGCTCTAAGCTGATCTTGTTCAAACTATGTCTCTCCGCTCCCGGATAAGAAAAGGATACCGAGGACATGACCATACGCTCAAATTCAGGCTGTTTCGTAGCTGCTTCGGGTAAAGCCTCCACTTCTACAGGGCTATCCAACACTTCAAAGATCCGTCCCGCCGCCCCAAGTGATTGCTGCATCGAATTGATCAGTCCTGGCAATGCCGAGAACGGCATCACTAAATAATTCATGAGCTGGATGAAAGCAATCATCGCACCGACCTCAAGTGATCCTTTGGCCACAAAATAACCAGCCACGACCAGCGCCAGAAGAAACGTAAAGTTTCCCAAAAAAGAGGAGAATGAGCCAGTAGCTCCCTCAATTCTTCCCCGTTTTAATTCTTCGGAAGTGATATTCTCACTATGTTCCTGATACTGCTTCATTAGTCTGCGTTCAATGCTAAAGGATTTAAACACCATACTACTGCCTAGAATGTCATGTAAAAAGGAAGTAATCTTGCTCATATTAGTCTGAATCTTCACACTGTTCTCACGCATCGCTGAACCGAAGATTTTTCCCGTAAGGAACATCAAAGGCCCCATTGCAAAACAGATCAATGCCAGTAGCCAGTTAATATAGAGCAAATAACCAAAAGCCGCAAGAGCAAGCAAAGGGTTACGGATTAAATCAATCATTACCTCGCCGGTAGCATTACCCACAGATTGATTATCATTAGTAAAGCGGGACAACAAATCTCCGGAGTGATTACGGTCAAAATAAGACTGAGGAAGAGCTAAAGCATGTCGCATCATATCTAGCCGCAGTTCATTTCTGATCTTGGCTGAGATTTTATTTTTGAGATAGCGATCGAAAAAACCGTTGATTGCACTCACTAATAAGTAGATTAATCCGAATACAACCAGCCCTTTAAAAGCTTTCACATCAAGTCTAACTGCCGCATCCGTAATTACTGAGAGCAGCCAAGCAATTGTTAAATCCAGAACAATCCCAAATAAAGTCGTAAATAATAAAACCGTATATAAGAGCTTGTGCCTTAACATGTATGTACTTAATCTTGAGAAAACACCTTTCTGTTTCAAAAAAATCAGCCCTCTCCCCTATTAGCTACTTATTACTCCCTTCCTGTCGTTGATAATTATTCTATATATGTAAATATAAGACGGCAATACTTTCTGATTATAAAGTATATACCTGCTTCTGAATACAGGATGAAATAGAAATCACAAAAGGGACATCAACAGGCTGATTGTTGTTTTCTTTTTCATGTATACTAGAACCAGTTTGACTATCTTAACAAAAAATAGAGGAGTAACTTCACAACATGATCAAAAGACTTTCTGCACTATTTTCAATTCCCTCTTATGCCTTACTCTTTTTATGTATGCTACTTCAGGGAATGGGGATTTCACTCAGTTCACCCTTCTTATCCATTTATTTCACGGAGCAGCTTGGTGTATCTGTCGGATTGTTTGGTGTTTTTCTAGCCACCACGTTAATCTCCGGAATATGGATCAGTACACTAATCGGGAGACGCTCTGACCTCGGCTTAAATCGAAAAAACATTTACCTTGTTGCCACACTCTGTAATGCGCTGGCATATAGCGGGTACTTGCTCATTCAGGATTTCACGATCTTGTTCATCTACATGATTGTGTTCACCGCCCTCGGTGCACCAGGGATGCCTCAATTGTTCGCCATTGCTAGAGAAGCAGTGAATAAGAGCAATTTTACGGATACTGCGTTTGCTAATTCTACCTTGCGTTCAGCTTTCTCTCTCGGCTTTATTACAGGTCCTTTAATCGGCACCCTGCTAATCGCTGCTGTTGGATTTAAGGGGATTTTCACGGGTACGATCGGTGTATTCCTGCTTATTGCCTTACTCGTTTTCTTCTTTCTCAAATCAAATTCAGATACAGAGCTGAGCAGCAACAAGGCTGAAGTTAAAGTGAAAACTTTCCGGCTCAGTCAGAACCGCAATATTCTGCTTCCTTTTCTGATTCTGATACTCATGTATGTAGCTCACTGGACGAGCAGCATCAATACAGCCCTCTTTATTACAAATAATCTAGGGGGATCGACAAGCGATGTCGGTCTAGTCAGCAGTATATGTGCTGCGCTGGAAATTCCGTTTATGATTATGCTCGGTTTACTCAGTGCGAAGTACAGTAACCGAGCCTTGATGATGTGTGGGGCCATTTTAGGAGGAGCATATTATCTCGTTGTCATTTTCTCAGGCGAGATGTGGCAGATGCTTGCAGCCCAAGTTCTACTAGCCGTTTTCGTTGCTGTGATATCAGCGATTGGCATTAGTTACATCCAGGACCTGCTCCCAAACATGCCTGGGTATGCATCCACGCTTTATTCTAATTCATCCACGATCGGTAGACTGATTGGGAGTCTTGTTGGCGGGGGCTTAGCCAGTATTGTAGGTTACCGGTATTCATTTGTGCTCTGTTTTATACTCATCATTGTTTCCTTAGTCATGCTCGCGGTAAGCGGACGTCACCCTTTAAATGAACCAGAACAATTAACTGTTTAATCCGTTTATTTCTACTTGCCCATTCTCTTCTAAAGTGAAGAGAATGGGTTTTTGTATATTGGAATTCTCATACCTGTCTGGGCTAGAGTAACGTTCTCCGGTAAAATATATGCTTCTCTCATATCCACATCATGCGACATATGGGTATACACTGCCTTATTAGGCTTCACGATTTGCAGTAGCTCCGCTGCCTCCGTCATGTCGTACACAGAGCGAGTGGATAGCTCCGCCGCTTCATAATAGAAGCTTGTACCAAGGACCAGCAAGTCCGCTCCATGCATCAGGCGTGTTTCCTCAGCCCCAAGAGATATGGAATCAGGACAATACACCCATATATAACCCTCCTTTTCTAGCCGAAAGGCGTACGAATATCCATTCTTACCATGGTTTACTTTCCAGGTATCTATCTTCCAGCCGTCCAGTTCTATCCCTTCATCACAGGGAATCATCTCGATGTGATTTCGCAGCCAAGGGTATTGCCTTTCGATAATAGGAATAACTTCTGTTGGAGTATAAAGTTCACCCTTAATGCCCGTCCATCGACAAGCATCTGCCCATTCCGGTAGCCCACCAATATGATCAAAATGAGCATGCGTCACCAGCAGTCTTCGCATATTCCGAACTCCCTGCGCCTCCATCTGACGTCGCCAATCTGGCCCACAATCAATCACTAGAAAGTCACTGCCATTATCTATAAGTACAGAGGAACGCAGCCTTGTATTGCTCCCATGCTCCCTTGCTTCTGTGCAGGTCTCGCAGCTGCAATATATCCGTGGAACACCCATGGCATCCCCAGTACCCAAAAATACCAACGTATCCATAATCTCTCTCTCCTTCAGTTCCCATCAAGGAAGTCTTAAATTATCATATGTCTATCTTAAAGATGCTCACCAAAATATCCCCACAAAGTGGAGCTTTGCGGGGGCCCCAAATATATTCTCTCGTCAAAAAAGTCATCCCTTAAGCAGGAGCCCTGCTAGGATGACTCTATTTTTACACGTATACCTATATTCCGGCAAGTACCTGATACCAAATCCCCCGCTTGGAATAAAGCGTGCTTCGCACCTCATCCCAGCCCCCTAAATAATTGATATCGAAGAGACCCGCTGGATCGGGGTAGCGGCTTTTATTCTCCGCATAGACCTGTTTATCTACGGGACGAAAGCCATATTTTGCAAAGATCTCTTGTGCCTGTGGGGTCATCAAGAAATCAACTAATGCTTCTGCTGCCGCGCGTGTCCCATGCTTATCCGCATACTTCTCTACGACAGCCGCTGGGTTCTCAATCAGCATTGTATTTTTAGGAATAATGACTTCATATTTAACACCCTGAGCAATCCGGGCCAGCAGTTCATTCTCATAGGTGACAATGACATCACCCACTCCATACTCGAAGGCAGCCATAGATGCACGTCCGCTCTTATCCAAAGACTCCACATTGGCATGTACACTTTCTAAAAAAGCTTTCGCTGCTGCTGGATCCTTAACGCCCTCTTGCTCCTCTGACAGCTTCAGACCAGCCCCATAGATCGCGTTAATATCCCACTGCGCACCGCCGGATGTTTTGGGATTTGGGTATAACACTTTAATCCCTGGCTTGGCTAAGTCTGCAAAATCGTGAATTCCTTTGGGGTTTCCCTCACGGGTACCAAGTGCGACTACCGAACGTGTCACCATGCCTTGTTCACCCTGCTCTTTCCACGTTGGCGCTACGAGTCCAGCCTTAACCAGCTTCTCGACATCACCTTCCATGGCTAGCAGTGTAACATCTGCTTCGAACCCGCCTACGATTGCACGTGCCTGTGTTCCGGAAGCTTCATAGGACTGTTGAAAACTAATCTCCTGTCCAGTATCCGCTTTCCACTGCGCTGCAAATAACGGCAAAATATCTTCCATCGCATCCTTAGCCACGCTGTATGCGCCAACGACTAGCGTAACATCCCCTTGCTTCGAAGGATCTGCCATCGTCGTAATCGCCTTCTCATTCCCGCAACCGACTGCTGCCAGCGTGAGTATGGCCAGCATTAGGGCAGCAAAACATCCGTGCAGTTGTCTGCTCCTTTTGAAATTCATTGCGGCCCACATCCTTCGAGATAATGATTTTAAATATTTCCTTGAAAGTAGCTCTATGGCTGAACTTAAAATTCAAGTAACCAACGTTCGGTATTTGCCGTAATTACGCGGAATGTTTGGACTTTCGGCCGCTGTTATGCTCTAATTTCTTGATTGGAACCGTATTACGGTTGAAATTAGAGCATAAAGGCGGTCGCTACCGCTCCTACAGTTCCAAACTTCCACTCCATTACTTTTTACCTTTACATCATTTTCTTATATTCTTAGCTCATCTCACTTCGCTACTCTTCAAAAAACATTCAAAATCATATTTTTATTAAATAAAAATCGGCATCGGATCTTCTTTCAGGTTGTTCTCCTGGATCCAGCTTCGCTCATCATTAAACAGGTAAGCGCGGTGCACAAGGACTGAGATATCCTGTCCCGGCTGCAATGTTTCTTTCTCCAAAGAACGGTAAGTGACCAGTTTATGACCATTAACTTCAACCTCAACGAGCCATTCACTTCCACGGAAGTGCAGATGCTTTACGACGCCTTTTTCCGTAGCTGAAGCCATCTTGAACTCATGCAGGTTACCCACTTCAATATACTCAGGACGAATCAGTGCTTTGGTAGGCTTACCGTCTCCAGCGCCTTTAAAGCCTTTCACCTCAGAAGCATCTTCAATCAGTGTCGACTCCCCGATAAAAGTTGCCACAAATGGTGTTTTAGGCTCCTTATAAATATCCCAAGGTGTACCCTTTTGTTCCAACTGCCCTTGGTTGATGATCATAATCTCGTCCGCGACTTCAATCGCTTCGTCTTGGTCATGCGTTACGAAGATGGAAGTGATGCCAACACGCTCAATCAGCTCACGTAGCCAAGCGCGCAGCTCCTGACGGATCTTCGCATCAATAGCTGCGAACGGCTCATCTAAGAGTAATAGCTGTGGTTCAGGCGCAAGTGCACGGGCAAAGGCCACACGCTGACGTTGTCCACCAGATAGCTGATGCGGATAACGCTTCTCGAAGCCTTTTAATCCCGTAAGCTCCACCAGTTCCATAACACGGTCACGAATGGCAGTTTTGCTGGCCTTCTTAACTTTTAATCCAAATGCAATATTATCAAAAACAGTCATATGCTTAAATAATGCATAGTTCTGAAAAACGAAGCCGATCCCGCGCTCTTGAGGAGGAAGATTGTTAACTGTCTGACCATGAAAAATGATCTCGCCATTATCCGGTGTCTCCAGCCCTGCGAGCATACGAAGAATCGAAGTTTTACCGCCACCACTCGGGCCGAGCAGTCCGATCAGATGACCTTTTGTAATGGTGAAATTGACGTCCTTGACCGCATGAAAATCTCCAAAATGCTTATTTAATCCCCGCACTTCAACATGCATATTACTGCACTTCCTTTCTTCTCTTGGTCCATTCCATCAACAACAGTAGACCTGCGGAAAATGCAGCCAGAACTAGCGCTATTCCTCCAGCAGCCGTTACATTAAAATTCTCAACATCCTGATAGACTAGCGTCGTCGCCGTCTGGGTTTTGTTCATAATGTTACCCGAGACCACGAGCACCGCCCCGAACTCACCTAGTGAACGAGCCACCGTAAGGATGACCCCATACACAACCGCCCAACGAATCGAAGGCCAAGTCACCTTCCAAAAAATTGTCCAGCCACGAGCGCCCAGTGTAGAAGCAGCTTCCTCCTGCTGTGAACCAATCTCCTGAAGCACCGGCATTACCTCACGCACCATTAAAGGAAAGGTTACGAACAAGGTGGCAATGATCATTCCGGGAATCGCATAGACGATCTTCAGCCCAATCCCTTCAAAAATCGCACCCAAGGCGCTATCCGGACCCAGCAGCAGGACAATCATCAGCCCGCCAATGACAGGGGACACAGCATAAGGCAAATCAACAATACTGTTAAGCAAGCCCTTTAGACGTCTATTTATCCAGTTCGCCCGGACAAGATACAGAGCCATCATAATTCCGAACAACGTATTTAATAACGTAACTACGATCACAACAAGCCCAGTCATCATAAGCGCATGCAGCGCTTCAGGCCTAGTCAGTGCATTCCAGAAACCACCAAATCCTTCACTAAAAGCACCTATAGCCATTTTCCCTAGCGGTGCAGCGATTAGCAGAAAAAACACCAAGTAGGTGAGTCCGATCCACAATTTTCTCATGAGCGTCTCCCCCGCATCTGCAGCATATTAATGAGCCAAAGAATGAGAAAAGATAAGGTCAAGAGAATGACAGAAACCGCTGCTGCGGAAACCGGATTATCACTTTCAACTTCACCAAAAATAAAAACAGAAGATACGAGTGTACGACCTGGAATATTGCCTGCTACGAGGACTACAGCGCCGAATTCAGCAAGCGCCCGCGAGAATGCGAGCATTCCACCGCTGATCATCCCAGGAGCCATAGAGGGGAGAATAACATGCCAGAAGACTCTAGTTCCCTTGGCACCCATTGTATATGCCGCTTCCTCTTCGGAAGGATCAAGTTCCTCCAGCAAGGGCTGAACCGCTCGAATCACGAAGGGAAAGGTTACGAAGACCATAGCAATTACGATTGCCGGTTGATGAAAAACAATTTCAAAACCAAGCGCTTCTGCAGCCTTGCCGATAAGACTACCAGGTCCAAGCAAGAGCAAAATCATCAAACCACCAACTGCTGTCGGCAGTGCAAATGGTAAATCCACAAGACTATTAAGCAATGCTTTACCAATGAATTGATAACGAATAAGAACCCAGGCAATCATTGTTCCTAAAAAGACATTAATTAAAGTAGCGATGATCGCCAGCTTTAAGGTTAACAGCACCGACTTCCAGGCTATCGGGTCGCTTATGCTTTCCACAAAATTACCGAAACCCAGTGAAAAAGAGTTGTAATAGACCCCAAGTATAGGCAGCACGATCAATACTACAAAATAGAGCAAAATTGTAGTTCGGAAACCCCAAGTCCAACCTTTGTGTCTAAGCAGCGAATTCAATGCTTTTGCCCTCCCACCTCCGGATAACCGGTCGGTATACTAACCAACATCTCCATTAATTATTCCTATTTATATACTTGGTTTTATATTATTACTACTTTACCAAATCCTTCTCGTTGTCGTCAATTACTTTCAAGTGAATTTGGGGTAAAATATATATAACAAAGGTTAGGAAAAAGTGGCACATCACAGGAAGGGGAATGATTATGCTGCATACACTGGAGATTACTACAACGAAACGGGATGAATTACGGGATATTACTCGTGAAGTCATTTCTTTTGTGAAAAAAAGCGGGGTGCGTAGCGGGGTGATCGTAGTTTATTGTCCACATACCACCGCAGGAATTGCAATCAATGAGAATGCAGATCCTGATGTGAGGCATGATGTTCTTATGCGTTTGGATGAAGTCTACCCTTGGGAGCATCCGAAGTATCGACATGCTGAAGGCAATACTGCCTCCCACCTTAAGTCTATTACATCCGGACCTTCCCAGAGCATAATCATCCATGATGGCGAACTATTACTTGGACGTTGGCAGGGTATTTATTTTTGTGAGTTTGATGGACCTAGACGTAGACAATGTTTCTTAAAAATTATTGAGGGATAAACAATGAATGGCCGCTTCCGTTATTGCTACGGAGCGGCCATTAAAATATAACTAGAATTAAATATTACTTTGACCAAGCAGAGAAGTAGCGTTATACCAATGCACAGCTTTAAAGTGTGAACTTATAAAAAAAACAGCATGTTAAAAGCTGCGACATAAAACCTTGATATGAGCTGATGCTGCCTCTTTTACATCCTCAAATGATACTTTATCTTGGATATAATAAGATATAAATCCGTGAGCGGATAAGAACAAGGTTAGCGGCACATTCTGCCAATCCTCGGACACATATCCCTCTTCCTTCATATGACGGCGTACAATACTTGAGAATAAATCAAAACATCGTCCCTGCTCTGCTCTACAATAAGCCAGCAGCTCTTCATCACGAATCATGAACATAATTTCATACTGGTATGGATGATCTATTCCAAACCTTATAAACTCCATAATTAGCTGCTCTACTCGAGTCATACCCTCTTCAGGTGGCTTATTCATTACTTGGCCAAGCAAAGTAGCCACATGATTAAAATCTTCGACAACAATGGCGTAGAACAATTCCGCCTTCTCTTTGAAATGATAATAGAGAGAGCCGTGGCTGTATCCCAAATGCTGACCGATGCTTCGCATTGAAATCGCTCGATACCCTTTGGTAATAAACAGATGCCTAGCGGCCTCTAATATTCTTTCCCTCGACAACTCCTGCTCCACTGCTCTCCTTGCCATATACCTAATCCCCTTCGCTGTAGTAAATCCGCCGCCCTTCTGTTACCAAGGCTTGCCCTTGGGTTAGATCTGTTATCCATGCCATAAATGCGTCTCCCTCATCATTTCGCGGTAAACATAACAACGTTACTTTATCGGTGAACAAAGTCTCGCCGGTCTGAATACCCCTTCCCCGAAGTTCGTTCTCAACCTTGCCTAGCCAAGTGTAATCAATTTCTACGAATACCTCTCGTCTTAGCACACGGGTGATTACTTCTCCTGCTTCAAGCGCAAGCACTGCCCCATCCGTATAAGCTCTAATCAGCCCTCCGGCACCCAGCATAATGCCTCCGAAATAACGGGTAACAACAATTGCGACATTTTTAACTCCCTGGTTGCGAATCACTTCCAAAATCGGTTTGCCGGCTGTTCCACTCGGCTCCCCGTCGTCCGATTGCCTCTGGATTTCGTCTCGCTCCCCAATCACATAAGCAGAACAGTTATGCGTTGCGTCCCGATGTTTCTTCTTGATGTCTTCGATAAACAACAATGCTTCTTCTTCATTCTCAACTGGCATAACATGACCAATGAAGCGAGATTTGCGGATTACGACTTCCTTAGAACCGGAAGATCGCACCGTTCGATATTGTTCTAACATAATTATTCCAGTCCTTATATACATATGATGTCTTCATATAATGTCAGGAGCAGCCCCGGTATTGGATTACCTATGGACTGCTCCTGGTGACTTACACTAGTATGAATGGTCTCTAAATTACTGCTGCAATACTATTCTGTAAGTCTTGCTTCCAGCTCTGCCTTTTCTTTTTCGTAACCCGGTTTGCCAAGTAGCGCAAACATATTCTTCTTGTATGCTTCAACGCCTGGTTGGTCGAATGGGTTAACACCGAGCAGGTAACCGCTGATGCCGCAAGCTTTTTCAAAGAAGTAAACCAAATAACCAAATGTGTATGGTGTTTGATCAGGAATAGTAACGATAAGGTTAGGTACTTGACCATCTGTATGCGCAAGCATTGTACCTTGGAAAGCCTTCTTATTTACGAAATCCATAGTCTTTCCTGTTAAGAAGTTCAAGCCATCCAGATCATCTGGATCGTTCTCAATGGTCACATGATGAGCCACTTGATCTACTTGAATTACCGTTTCAAAGATATTACGGTTACCTTCTTGGATAAATTGACCCATGGAGTGTAGATCCGTAGAGAAATCAACGGAAGAAGGATAAATTCCTTTGAAATCCTTACCTTCGCTCTCGCCAAACAATTGTTTCCACCACTCCGATACAAAGTGTAAGGATGGCTCATAGTTAACGAGGATTTCAGTTGTCTTACCTTTGCGATACAGAGCATTACGAACTGCAGCATATTGATAAGCTTGGTTAGTAGCTACATCTGGATTATTGAACTCATCCGCAGCGGCAGCAGCACCTTGCATCATCTCTTCAATGTTAATACCTGCTACAGCGATTGGAAGCAAGCCTACAGGTGTCAATACGGAGTAACGTCCGCCTACATCGTCTGGAATGATGAAGGATTCATAACCTTCTTCAGTAGCCAATTTCTTAAGGGCACCTTTTTCCTTGTCTGTAGTAGCGTAAATACGTTTGCGAGCTTCTTCCTTACCATATTTCTTCTCCAGAGCTGCGCGGAAAATGCGGAAAGCAATGGCTGGCTCAGTCGTAGTTCCTGATTTGGAGATTACGTTCACGGAGAAGTCTTTGCCTTCTACTAAATCAAGCAAATGCGTGATGTATGTAGAACTGATGTTATTACCAGCGAAATAAACTTCTGGAGTTTTGCGCTTATCTGTAGAAAGGTTATTGTAAAAAGAATGCGAGAGCGCTTCAATCGCTGCGCGTGCTCCCAGATAAGAACCACCAATACCAATTACAATCAGTACTTCGGAATCGCTCTGGATCTTCTTTGCGGCTTGCTGAATGCGTGCGAATTCTTCCTTATCATAAGCTGATGGAAGATCAATCCATCCAAGATAGTCGGAACCTACACCAGTCTTATTATGCAACTGTTCGTGCGCTAACTTAACTGGAGCGGCAAGGTTGTCAATTTCTTGTTGGTTGAAGAAAGTAAGGGCTTTGGTGTAGTCAAAATTAATCTTCTTAGACATCGGTAATGGAAACCTCCTATTTATCTCTTTAAATTTGAAACCGCTTGTTACAACTTTATAATTAGGATACTTTAATTTGCCTTGACTGGCAAGGTCTTAGGGCACATCCCGGGCTTTAGAACCAAGTTTTCGAAAGTTTCATGGAAGCGTTTCCCGCATCATTAGGCATGGCTGAGCTGTGGTGCTAGCCTAAGTGCCGTGATAGAATGAAGAAAACGGAAGGTGGCTATACAAATGAAACAAATCGGTTTTATCGGACTTGGAACAATGGGAGCGCCAATGGCTTCCAACTTGCTTCGTGGCGGCTTTCAGGTGACGGTGTACAACCGTACAGCAGCTAAATGTAAACCTCTTGAAGCAGAAGGTGCCCTGACTGCCCTTACGCCACGTGCCGCCGCTGAAGGTAAGGATGTTATTATTACCATGATCAGTAATGATGATTCGGTTCGTGAAGTGTTTTATGGTCAGGATGGTATTCTTGATGCACTTAAGCCAGGCGGCTTAATTATTGATTCCAGCACAATTTCTCCAGGACTAGTTCACGAAATTGCCACTGCTGTAGAAGCTCGAGGTGGACATTTCCTTGACGCGCCAGTGACTGGAAGCAAGCCGGCAGCTATTGAAGGAACTTTGGTGTTCATGGTTGGCGGCAGTGCTGAAGTTATAGAACAGCATCGCGATATCTTCGATACTTTGGGCAAAAAGCTGATACATATGGGTGAGAACGGCAGTGGTGCTGTAGCCAAGCTGGCTCATAATGCTATGGTCGGCATTCACAACGTTGCCCTGGCTGAAGGATTCGCTATCGCTGTAAAATCAGGTGTTCCAGCTGACAAGTTCCTTGAACTAGTACAGCTTGGTTCTGCGGGTAGCAAACAAGCAGAGCTTAAAGGCCGTAAAATCATAGAAAATGATTTCAGCAATCAGTTCTCCCTTGCATTAATGTTAAAGGATTTGAAGTTAGCCTCCGCCCACAGCGATTTCACAGGCGTCCCTTCTCCAATGCTGGAACTAGCTAAAAGCATGTTCCAAGCTGGGTTTACCCAAGGCTATGGCGACGAAGACCTCTCCGCTGTAGTGAAATGCTATGAAGAGTGGATCGGACAAAAAATGGGTTCTACTGTATCCGAATAACATTTCACTTACTCATGACCGTTTCCCACATGATTTCCAATGTGAGAGGCGGTCTTTTTAAACGAATTTTCAATCTAAAAATACGAACACTTGTTTGCAATAATAATACTAAATTATTCTTTGTAGTGCAAGAAAAAAAGGAAGCCCTGCTTTTCAGCAGAGCTTCCTTTAGTTATATCTTTATAGAACCGGGTAAGAACAGCAATAATCAGTTACTTCAAATACTTCCAACGCAAATTTTGAGTTGCCAGGGACATTGAACGTTGCCGCTCCCTTAATCTCCTGCCATACCTCAGTGCCGGGAAGCAGCACTTTAAGATCGCCGGACAGAATCTCCATAATTTCAGGTCCATCCGTACCAAATTCATATACACCAGGCAACATGATACCAAGTGTGACCTTAGTTCCATCTTGCAAAATTACCGTACGGCTTGTTACTTGTCCGCCATAATATACATTGGCTGCTTTTTCAATCGTTGCGTTGTTAAACTGACTCATTACTTGTTCTCCCCCTAATGATTATTCAGTTAATTACAGAAGTGCTTTCACACGGCTAACTACGTTCTCAACAGTAAAGCCGTATTCTTTCATTACTCTGTCTCCAGGTGCGGAAGCCCCGAAAGTAGTGATGCCGAGGATATCGCCTTGGTCACCAGTGTAACGTTCCCAGCCAAAGGTTTGTGCCATTTCGATTGCAAGACGAGCCTTAACGCCTGGAAGAATTACGGAATCACGGTATTCTTTATCTTGTTTTTCGAACAGATCCCAGCTTGGCAAGCTGATTACACGAACATCGATACCTTCTTCAGCCAAAGCAGCTTGTGCTTTAACAGCCAATTGTACCTCAGAACCAGTAGCGATCAGTTGTGCTTGTGGAGTGCCATTCTTGGAATCAGAAACAACATAACCACCACGTTTGATGTTTTCACGAACGCCATCAACTGTTCCAGCAAGAATTGGCAAGTTTTGACGAGTCAGAACCAAAGCAACTGGATTCTCTTTGTTTTCCATAGCATAAGCCCATGCTGCAGAAGTTTCGTTAGCATCAGCCGGACGAATAACAGTCAGACCTGGGATGATACGCAGGGAAGCCAATTGTTCGATTGGTTCATGCGTAGGACCATCTTCACCAACTGCAATACTGTCATGTGTCAGTACATAGGTTACTGGCAATTTCATGATCGAAGCCAAACGGATGGCTGGACGCAGGTAGTCTGTGAACACGAAGAATGTTCCTCCGAATACTTTAAGACCTGTGTGCAGTGCAATACCGTTCATTGCAGCAGCCATACCAAACTCACGTACGCCGAAGTAGATGTTGCGGCCATCATAAGATTCTGGTGTGAACGATGTCAAACCATTCAAATGTGTCATAGTGGAGCTTTCCAAGTCAGCGGAACCACCCACAAGCTGAGGAACGCCAGCAGTCAGACCGTTAAGCGCACTACCGGAAGCTACACGAGTCGATACTGCCTTATCTTCAGTAGTGTAAGTTGGGAGGTTAGCATCCCAGCCTTCTGGAAGATCGCCGTTGATTACTGTTTCGAACTGTGCAGCAAGCTCTGGATATGCTTTTTTGTAAGCTGCAAATTTGTCATCCCAAGCTTTGTTAGCTGCGATTCCGTTTTTCTTCACTTCTGCAAAATGAGCACGCACTTCGTCAGGTACATAGAAATCTTCTTCGTATACCCATTTGTAGAAATCTTTGGTAAGCTTAGCTTCTTCTGCTCCAAGTGGGGAACCGTGAGTACCGCCATGGCCGCCTTTACCTTGTTTGTTAGGGCTACCATAACCAATTACAGTTTTCACTTCGATCAAAGTCGGTTTGCTAGTCTCAGCTTGAGCTTCAGCAATCGCTTTGGCAATAGCCGGAAGATCATTTCCGTCTTCAACGCGAAGTACTTGCCAACCATAAGCATCAAAACGTTGAGCCACGTTCTCGGAGAAGGAAAGGTTCAATTTACCATCAAGGGAAATATCATTTGAATCATACAATACAACCAATTTGCCCAGTTTCAAATGACCAGCGAGTGAAGCGGACTCGGAAGAGATCCCTTCCATCAGGTCACCATCACCACAAATAGCGTAAGTATAGTGGTCAACCACTTTATGTTCATCTTTGTTGTAGGTAGCTCCCAATTGAGCTTCAGCCATAGCCATACCAACAGCCATACCAATACCTTGTCCAAGTGGACCTGTTGTTGCATCGACACCAGCGGTGTGACCTACTTCTGGGTGACCCGGAGTCAAGCTGCCCCATTGACGGAAATTTTTCAATTCTTCCATAGGAAGATCATAACCACTAAGGTGCAACAAGCTGTACAGAAGCATAGAACCATGTCCTGCGGACAATACAAAACGGTCACGGTTTACCCATGTTGGATGATCAGGGTTATGTTTCATTGTTTTTGCAAACAATTGGTAGCCCATTGGTGCAGAACCCATTGGCATACCTGGGTGGCCGGAGTTTGCTTTTTCAATGGCGTCAATCGCCAAAGTACGAATCGTTGTAATGGACAGGTTATCTACAGTTGAGTTTTCTTCCTTTTGAATCGCTTGTTCTTGTTCACTCATTTAATAGTTCCTCCTCTGAAATCTCAAGAATGTCATTTTGACTCTTATTGTATCATTAGTGTGGAAGCAATTCCAATTGTTTTTAAAAACTCTTTATTTGAACAGCTTATCTTTTGCAATATCGACGTATTTATATACACACAAGAACTATGAGACAAGCCAGAATTGCACTAGTCTATGGTCTAGTTTTTAATTGCGACTAAAGATTGTTTTACAATGCTCAAATATACAGTAAGATGGAGTTAGTTAAGCATAATTTTCATTCATTACCCAACATTTCCTAGTGGAAAGGAACTTTGAACATGAGTTCGAATAAGGACATCTTTATTGTGCTTACCGGTACAGGTACGGCCTTTAGTGGTTTTATTAAGTGGTTTACAAAAGCCGATCTGAATCATGCTTCGATCGCCTTTGACTGTGAACTGCGGGAGGTATACAGCTTCGGAAGAAAAAAAATGCACAATCCATTTGTGGCAGGACTAATCCAGGAGAACTTTATCGACCCTTTTTATAGCAGTGCTAATTGTTCCATCTATCAGTTGCGTGTTAGCGCTGAGGAATACGATACGATGTACAATCACGTCCAAGGGATGATGCAAAATCAAGAGCGTTATAAATACCATCTTTTAGGATTAATCGGTGTGCTTCTGAATATTAAAATCGATAGAGAAAATGCTTATTTTTGTTCCCATTTCGTTGCCTCTTTATTTGAAGAAACTGCAGTTCAGCCTGTGAATAAGCCTTCCTGCTTCGTTACACCGGAAGATTTCGCGCTTTCACTCTGTGCACATAAGATTTTTACTGGCAAGCTATCCTATTATTTACGTAGAGCTCAGAGAGCCTCTGCGCGCCCATCCTCTTTACCATTACATACTACTTCGGTTACCGCACGAATGATGCGAATGAATGAAGACCGGACTGAAGGGGTCGTATAAAAGGTTCTATGCTTGTGAAAAAGGACTAAGCGGATTTAAATCTGCTTAGTCCTTTTTCATTAACCATCAAACAACAAACTCAACCATGTACTGTTTGCACATAAGCTCATAACCGATGGATTGATATAGAGAAATTGCGCCTACATTTTCCTCAAGGACATTCAAATACACGTTAGAGGTAACCCTTCCCCCCGCTCTGGTGAGCTCAGCACAGATCTTTTTCCCGTAGCCTTGCCTTCTCCATCTTACATCCGTTCCGATGTTCCCCAATTCAACGTAATCTTCGCTATAAATATGGTATCCACCTACCGCAATCAGCTCATGTTGTTCCATCACACCATAGAACGGATACTGTAATTCTTCTTTTGAGAACGCCATTGTATCTAAATCGGCCATTTTCGACTCAATAAGCTCAAAATTAGAGGGGCCCAAATGTAAAACACTTGTATCCACCGGTGGTAACGCTTCTTGATGGATATGCTTCATTAGAAGCAATTTCTTGGGAGACTTAACAAGTTCAAGCTGTGAAGCGAGTACAGCCATAACTTCTTCATTCACGATTACATTACCAACAACATCGTCAGGTAAATTCAGTTGTGCTTTCATAAATGAAAGCACGGACCGGAGACAAAATGACTTCTCCACAGGGAATACGGAAAAAGCATAGAATGGAAGCCCTCTTAAAAAGGCCAATACGCCGAGCAATTCTCCCTGGTCAGTAAAATGTCCAAAGTGTACCGAATTATGCTTACGAGCTGTAAGGTATGAATAGTATAAAAAATGTTGTTCCCTATTAATTGAACTCAAGATTGATTTCATTTCCGCTGGTGTTAACTCTCGAATCATGTCCCTACCCCTATCAATGTATGATACAATGCTTCAACATTAACATGATCCTGTGAAGTCACGCAAAAAAGATAGGCGATATAGACTCCTACTCTACTTAATTCGATGACTCTGGAAATACTCCGACCAATCCGATGATATAACAACGGTAACTGTATCCGTTTTGGTGTTGTACGCATTCTGAGCCGTAAAGGTAAAAGTAACAGGGCCATCTAGTAGATTTTCAAAAGAGCTATCGTACATTTCACCTGTCCAGAAGGTTTTATCATCATTAGTTGGGCTGAGCTGCGTAGTGAACCCTCCGTTCATGGTTACTTGCACAGTATCAGGGAGACCTGTTGCTGTACCTTGCAGAACAAAACGTTCTCCTGCCCAGAACACGTTGTAGCCTCTTGGACTTTCTTCATTACCACTCTTTTTCAGATTGTACGCTTTGCGGTTATTGTTCCACTCCTCGGTATGCTTCACTGCACCTTTTATACTTAATAGGTTCACCATGAAGTATTTTCGTGCAGAAACATTACTCCAGCTGAATCCGTCAAAAACTTCAACCTCAACGGCATACTTCTCGTTCTCAGTCAGTGTACCAGCTGGAATCTGCCATTGTTTTGCGCTTGAAACTTGTTCAGCAGATTGTACCTTGATTGCACCGGTGGCCAAGTTAATAATTCGCACCTTATAACGTTGCTGCAGATCTCCATCCTCATCTTGATAATCCCATTTAATGATCGGTGTGAGTGTACTTGCAATTGTTGGGTTGGATGGATCAACACTGGTTGGGTACGTTATTGTAGTCGTCGGTATCCGGTTGACTACTGTGATGTTCTGAGAAAGCTCACGTTGCAGACCCAATGAATCTGTAACGATTTGTCTAAAGGTAAAGACACCGTTACTACTAAACTGCTTCGTGAAGTCCTTTTGGACGCTTGCAAGGGCTTCTGTACCACTTGTTGACTTTAAGTAATACTTGTAGCTGATGGTATCTCCTTTTGGTTCGTCCAAATCAGAGGCGGTACTCTTAATGGTCAGAATGTCCGTCCGGTAGATCGGTACCTTAGTCGCATCTTTACCAGTATCTGTGATCAGAGTGAATCCCGGCTTAGGTGCGTTATCGATGATGAATGTTTTTTCATTTGATACATCTGACCATGAAAATTTGGAGTACGCCCGACCTTGCACTGTAAAGTATTCAAACCGTTCAAATGTATGATTTGGGATTTGATATTGTCTGAGCAATCCTGAAGGATCCGGATTTTCTATCGTAGAGACCAATAGACCATCCTTTGTAAAGAACTCTAACCTGTATTTCTCTTGTGAATCATTTTCTGGATCTGAGTAAGTCCATTTAATTAATGGATCGCCTTGTTCCGAATCAATCACAGATGGGTTTGTTGCTGTACCTGTAGGGCTAGTTAAAGTCATAGAAGGTGCCAAATTCTCTTTCACTTGGACTTGCAATCCAGCGATATTCGACTTATCTCCTATCTGATCGATTGCCCAATGTTCTAGCGTATATACCCCTGGATCTGAGAAGGTAAGCGTAATATCCCGAGTAAGATATGATTTTACTTCACCCGCACTGTTCGTTACTTTCCAGTAGTATTCTAATGAGCCTTGATCTGATGTATCCTCATCGATATCCCCTGAAGTATATTGTTTCGTATCATACTGATTTACGGATGAAGGTCCGTTAATCTTAGCAACAGGAACATGATTCTTAACCATAAATGTACGCGTAGCATAAGAGCTTAACTTTCCATCAGAGGCTGTGAGCTGCATTTCCCAGCCATCAGAAATGGCCTTTTTATGTGAGATACCGTTACGATTAATAAGATCACGAATGGTCATAGATTGATAACGGTTGTTTCCTGCCCAGTAGTAAGGAGAATCATTAAATTTTGCATTCCAGGCATAAGATAAAACATCTCCATCTTCATCCGGATCTGGTGTTAAGTTATCCATTGTTATGATCGTATCGCGGTATATTTCGTTAGGCATTGTAAATGCTGCAGCCGGTGGATGATTGACTACCTGTACATTTTGACTGTACCAATCTGACCACAAGCCACGGTTATCATGGACTTGTAGATTGAGTTGATAATTCCCTTCACCGAATGATGCGATATTCGGCGGTGTTGTTGCTCCACCCCAATGTTCCCATACTTTATTCCATCCGTCTTTGATTACAGTCCAGTAGTATACATCTAATGGATCATTATTTGGATCGAAAGATTTGTCTGTAATGGTCGTAGATTTACGATAGGAAACGATATTCGGATCAACGGTAAATAGCGCAACCGGTGGTAGATTAACAGCAGCATTCCCCACAGTCCGTTGACACCAATCACTCCATACACCGATTCCATTATCTCCATCCACATCACGGACTCTTAAACGTATGTCGTAACTGTCCTTTTCAAAAACTCCCCCAGGTGGCTGCCCGTCGATCCACATCTCATCAACGGTCTTTTTATATTGCCATTGCCACTGCATAATCCCTTTATCAGAACTTGTAATATGATCTAAATCGTAGGACGAATCTATTAATTGAACATTTCCATTGATAAGCCTGGCTGAAAAAAGCGCTATTGGCTTGCGATGGACTTTAAAGCTCATCGTAGATGCGGCATCTTTACTCCACATCTGATATTCAGCAAAGCGAGCATCCTGTTTCGGGATATCCTTAGCTTGATAACTCACTACATATTGTCCGGTATATGGAAATGAAGTGTAAAGGCTCGTCCTCCATAGTCCCGAATCCCCTATAATCCCCATTGCGTTATCAAAGTAATTCGGATCATGATCATATCTCACTCGATCAGCGTACTTAGCATCCCACTCATAATCTTCGTAGGTGGTGCCGCTATTCTCTATAGGACTATTAACGAGAACAAAAGCGTTTCGCTTCAGTCGGTTTGTAACCTTAAACGTCATATTCACGGATTCCGACATATTTGAAGGATCCGCTACTTTTACAGTCATCGTATAATCGCCTGGCGGGATCGAATCAGCCACAGCGTCTACGGGGATAGAGAAATACTGATACCCTTTCGTTTGAGATACTACCGTCTTCCTATAAAATACATTTGGTATCTCCGCACTTACGATAAGATCATCATTATCTGGATCGTGGACATATCCCTCGATGTTAAGTGTGTTGCGTCCAGGCTCGTTCTGCAGGACTTGATTATTAGGTGTATTTAACGAAATAGTAGGTGGACTATTAGGTATCAAAGGAAATACTTTTTGAAAAGTATGACCTATGTACGGCCCTCCATATCCTTTATCTGGATGAAATCCACCCCATGCATCCTGTTGACCTGCACCAACAGCGTAGTTAAGTACTAATCCTATTGGAAGTTCACCATAACTTAAATTCCCTAAAACATTTGAATAAGCATCTGTCGCTAGATTAAATGTATGATCAAATCTATTATCATCAAACGGTCCAGCAAAAAAGCTCCTGTACAATGGGGTCCAATTGGTATTTGGATTGCTCCAGTGGCTCGGACAATTATATTGGTAGACTGGTAAATCTAATGGTGCCCCCTCTGGAATTGCCGCTACACATAACTCCGCTCGAACGACACGTCTATCTAGAGCACTTTGTGAAGGAACCAAGTTTACTCCTACAGTCAATGTTGCATCCGAACTAATGTCAAATGTAAGTTGCTTAGTGGTACGATTAAATTTAATATTTGTTAGCTTTTGGTTATTTATAGTCCCACGCATAGTACCATAATTCCAGCCAGCATCATAAAACGAAGTTTCAGCGGGTATATCTATATCTTTATAAGTAATGAAATTAGGATCACCCGTCGCAGCCTCTGCTGTCTGAAGATACACTCCCTGACTAGGAAAAACTCCGAATAGGATAGTGATTATAATTACTAGTGAAAGTATTTCTTTTGTCTTTTTCATTTAAGCACCTCTCCTACCAGGACCAATCAACTTCTGGCGCTCGATTTTTCACTTCTACAATCCGTGAGCTTAACTTTTGTCCATCTGAATTTGTGGATTTCCGATCAGCTTCTGTCACAAACTCATCAATGGTTGGTTGACCAAACTCTTCAAACACAGTAAGTCGGACTTCATATTTACCTACCTCGCTCAGCTCTAAATTTAAGCGATCTTTGTTCTCATTACTGAAGATCACCCATGCTTCTCCGCTAAAACTCCCGTCATTATTTGAATCATAGCGATACTCCCAGAGTCTCCGACCCACTACATCTTTATCAGGAGAATAGGAGATATCATCCAATGAAACCACCGCTTTATTACCGTAATCAGGACTTCGATATACCACTCCAGGCAGAGTAAAATAGTTGTACGGCGCTTCATCTGGAATAATATCAAAAGTAATCTCATCACTATCAGAATACCCAAGCGTATTTTCCACATAAATCGTAGCCTTATATTTTCCAGGTTTTTTAAATAAGATGTCTTTGCTTTCAAGTTCAGATAATGTACCACTATATTTAATATCTGCGTTCGTACCACCAGATACAGCAGTGATGGTAACTCGTGTTTTCGATGGTATTAACGGAAAGCGTGTTGGACTCTGGCTTCTATTGAACAATGTCGTTTTACGATTTTGTTTAAGTATTCCTTCTATATTTATAATTGCTGCTGGCTTCGGCTCAATGACGGTAACTTCTGTGCTTGTACTACCTATTTGTCCATCATTGTCAACGACTGTGAGAGCTATAGGAAATGTCTCTCCAACTTGCTCTATGGTATACCAGACATACCCACTTGGGACATTTCCGATTTCTCCCTGCGCTCCAGATGTGCTCCAAGCATAATCAGTGATATATCCATCCGGATCATAGGAAGCATTTCCACTAACGAGCATATCAGACCCTGCTTTTATGTATCTAGCTGTTGATATTCTTGCAATAGGTGGCTTTCCTTCAGGTTCTGCTGGCTTGGTCGGAGGTGGCGGGAAAGTAACTTGAGGATTGTTTTTATAAACACCTGCTGAAATCTGTAGAGGCTGTTCCAGAGAGGTAATGGTTCCACTCTTTGTGACAATTGGCTTTTTAAAGCGGACGAGAACGGTTAAAGCATATTCCTGAGTAAAATGTTCGCCCGTTACACTCGACTTTTTGATCGCAAAATCAAATAAAGTGCTTACGTTAAATGTCTTTGCAGATTCCTTTTTCGTTTTGAGTGTGTTGTTCCTGTCTTTCTCTTTAGCATAGAACACCCACTCATCAATGTTTGAAGCATCATTGTAGCCTTGCAGCTGCCCCATTAATGAAATTTGTACGGGTTCATCTTTATCTCCCAATTTTGTTGGATTGGGATTAGGTTTATTTAGAGTTACCGTACCGGTAAGGGTAGGTTCTGTAGGGAGAGTGTAATCGAAGGAGACGTTTCCACTATACTTATACGTAGTCACATTAGCCGAACCTGTAAAAAAGTAGCTTAAGTCTGTTTTATAACGTCTCCCCAGCGCATGACCACTTGGATCAAAATTTGAACTTAATTGTTCAGGAGCATAATTTCTTAAAGCTGCGTTAGTTTTATAATAAATAATAAATTGATTCCCATTTACAACATTATGATTAACATAGGTTGTTGAAAGCGATTCTTTAGGTACAACTAATTGGACAGTTGACTCTATGATCTGAGACGAATCAATTACCGAATTTACGTTTTTGTCGTACCATTTAATTCCCGAACGTGATACTGCAGATTGAGTCACCACTGTCATATCAGGTGGATCATTTCTAGGTGTACCACTACCTTGTCCATTTTTATCATAATGTTTTTGACCATTAATGTATGGGTCCCATTCATTTATCTGCCATCTTACTCCGTCTGAATATCGCCAAATAGAATTACCGGGAATTGTTACAAAAAGGGTTTCAAATGAGCCGTGATAACCGAGCACATTATCTATTCGTTGCTTTGCTTCTACGCCCTTTAAAGTAACCTTTATTTTCCCATTCTCCATTGTCAGAGCAACCTTTTGATTGGTCCCATTATATTTAAGAGAAGAGACATCAATTGCCGAACTGGATACTCCACTTGGAAGATCTAAGTAGTAAGATTTTTGGGCATTTACAGACCCACTTAGAATTTCTGAAGGTATTGACACTGTTTTATTTTGCGAATTAGCTGCCTTAATATTCTGTGGGATATATACAAAAATTAATATAACTGTAAGCAGAACTATCCAGATTTTTTTCATAAATATTATTCTCCTGGACGTTTAACAATATATTTTTCTTCAAAACCCCCACCAAAACTAGCATATATAGAAATAACCGAAGGGTTTTTAAAGTACCCATACATTTGATAACTAGACAATTTTTCACCCGGTTTCAACACCCAATTCCACAATGCTTCCTTATTGTTCAACTCTAACATTGTTTTTCCTGGAGTTGGTGCAAGAAGATTAACACTATCCACTTTAAGATGCCATTTTTCATTCAAATCTACCGCACCTACTTGAATGACTTTACTCCCCTTATTTTCAATGGTGAGTTTAGTCCAAATCATATATTTAGTAGGTGATTTATAAATATTATCAGAGTAATCATACAGCTTCATTAGAGATTGTGCTTCTTTAGACTTTACATCGTAAAACATCAGCTTCTCCAACGTGTACGTTAATCCTCCAGCGCTGATTGTTACTGGAAGATCCACTTCTTTTTTCAGCCCAAATTTAAACAAATTATCCCTCATAATAGGTGCTGGCGTTGCTGTAGGTTTCACGGTCGCTGTTGGTTTTACCGTAACTACTGGTGTAACCGTTTCTGCTTTTGCAAGAACTCCCTGCCCCAAAACCACACTAAATAACATTGCCGCTACCAAAGTCGCCCCTACAGCTCTCTTCTTCATCCCAAATCTCTCCCTAGTCTCAATTGGATTTTTCCTACTTATTGAACTTATACTCCTGAACTGCTGGTACTCTGATTGGCTCTTGTGTTTTGGCTCTGGAGATCAGCAGCGGATGTTCCGTCTCAATGACGGCAATAACCGAGGGACCCTCTATGTATTTGGTAATGCCATATTCACTATCCTCGTATAAAAGCGGAAAAGTTACTCCATCGGAATCATCAACAATATCAAACTTCACGATCTTTACTTGATTCTTAAAACGGCTGCCTACTTGGGGAGAAAGGCCGTTATCAAGCCCAAGATTCGCCTGCAAGGCATGCTGAAAAGTATCGTAAGCAAGCGCGGGATCGATAATTAGACGACCTTGTGTGAGTTCAGTTTCATCTAATTCCTGCGCGGCATCGTGAACAGCGATATTGTTTGCATCTTTTAGCATGCTGCGCAGCATGTCCCACTCCTGATTCTGGATCTGAAAGAACCAGGAGTAGATAAAGATCAGTAGGACAAATGCCAGCTTAATAATGTAATCCATAAATTAGGCTCATCCCTTAATCAATCGAGATATTCACTCATAATTGACCCATGTCCATAATATCGGGTCGGCTGCGAAACCTCGGAAAAGTTATACGGAAACAAATTTATCCGCGGCGCAGTTACATACACATCAATTCGTTGTTTACGTTCTTGAATGGTATCTGTACTGCTCGTAATTTCTATAGAACCCTCTGAGAACCCAATCGCCTTCAGATTTGAAATCACTTCGTTCCGCATAGACGCTGTGACCATCCCCTCCGTTGCAGCTTTTTGTGTGATGTAGGACGTATTAGCTTTGACCTGTAAATCTAGCAAATAATCAATATAGGTGAATATGGGCTGCAGGATAATAAACAGGACAAGCCACATGAATAATGCCCGGAGGACGGTCTCCTTCAATAGAAACGCCTCCTTCTAATATTGCTCTACTTGCTTAGTATGTGTGATGATATCGTCCTGACTGCTGCCAATGATTTGCGTAGCTACTGTGATAAACATCCCTGCGATCACAAAACCAATGGACAGAAACATTGCAATGGAGATAGAGTCTTTTTTCATAATCGAGTTAAACCGAAGTGTGGGTTAAGACCCGAGTAGTTGCAGTTTGGTTGGAATCCAGCGGTTGAATAAATGTCACACCCGGAATCGTCGGTTTATTATCATCCGTAGCATCAATGACCTCTCGAACTACAGGAATCAAAACAGCGATTACGATGGCCACACACAAAAATCCGATAGCAATAAACAAACCTGTAGAAATAGCGTCCTTTTTCATTGTTAAAATCTCCCTTTTATTTTATATTTTTTAAATAATATTGAATATACAATTTTTCACTGGAACATGCCGACCCCATTAAAATTCCCTTTGATCAGTAAAATGTACTGCATCGCCATCGCGACGATCATCAAAAAAGTAGCAATCGATGGGATAACATTAATGATCGTAGATAGATCACCGATAAAAGACCACTTTTTCAAATACTGATCACTGGAGATTTTGGAGATAATCTTACCTTGCTCACGCAAATAATTCGCCGCTTCTGTGTCGTCGTCCATACCCTCAGTAGCCAGCAAAATGGACCGAATGTCATTAATAAAACTATGATTATCCGGAAACTTTGCACAAAACCATTCAATCGCCCCCTCCACACCCTCATCTACTGCTCGTTCTGACAACTCGTACAAGTCCTGACGTATATATTGAAAATGTCCAGCCGTACTCCCACAAAAAGTGCCAAATTGCGCATATCCGCGCTTGCGTAGCCGATTATTCTCGTATAGACGGATGAAAGAGATCAGCTCACCGTCTTTTTTAATAACCGTTTTTTGATGAAGCCATGCAAGCACCCAGCCAAACGGAAGGTAGCGCATCGGACTGCTGATTACGAGAATAAGTAGAGCAATTAGAGGGTCATAGATAGAAAAAGAATTAGAACGAATGAAATCACTGACGACTTGAGTTATTAAATAAATCAGCGCAGCAGAGTAACGGAAAAGCGTAACTTTACGAGCCACAATCGATAAACCAGAATCATTCAATAATTGCTGAAGTCTATCACCATGCACCCGTTCCCCAAGCTCATTCCACCGTAGTCCTAAACGGACAAGATATCTTTCCTGTTTACTACTACTGCTTACAAAGACAAGTAATGCGACATATACAATCCCTATTACAGTAATTAATAGTAACAATCTGTCCATAGTCATCACCTTAGTGGTAGTCCAGTTTAGGTCTGGCGAGAATAGTGCTGATCACAAAAGAAATAAAAAGACCGGAGACGATCACCATCAAAAAAGAAAGTCCTACTGTAGTCTCAAACTGCAATTGGAAGTAGATATCAGGCTTCAGCATGTACATAAAAGTTCCAACCGTTGATACCAGCACCAAAAGATTCCCGTATAAACCAAGGCTAATCGCATCTCTACTTCCCGCTTTTACAGTCAAAATCGTTTCCCTCTGTTGCTCCATAGAACGGTTTAACAGCATCAGCGAGCTTTTTAAATAACGGGTCCCTTCCTTCTCCGCATAGAGCAGATCCGATATAAATTCTAGGGCGAAGGTAGTGCCAATCGCATTAGAAAATCTCCCGGCTTCCTCAACAAGCTCCTTCTCATTACTGTAATTGGAAAATGCAGCCCCTAGCAGCTTCAAGGGACCCTTCAGCACATTCTTATCCGTAAGAAAATCCGCTGTCCGATCGAGAACAGAATCTACCGACAAGTGAGTGAATTTGGTGGAGATTTTGACGACATCGAGTAAATCATAGCTTCCATGCACCTTCCTCTGTGCGTAGATGTATCTCATACGAAAATAAGGAATCGTCGCAAAAATCACAGCCATAAAAAGTGGAAATCTCCAAGCCCCCTGAATCGAACGCCCTTCATTAAAAGTTATCCCCTCCAGAAAAGGATTGTTAAAGCTCAGTTGCCCAGGAAGCTCGCTTAGCGTTAGTAGTCCTGATAGAAAAACCGCGATAAACACTATTGCTGTACGCATGACAAAACGCATAACGCTAATTCCCGGCTCATACTTTTGGTGTACGAAATATAAAAGATTATCTAGATGACGGTAGAGCCACAGCCTTTTTTTCACCGAGCTAACTCTCTTGCCAAAAATACTCATTTTATGTTTGATACGAAAATCGAATTTCTGACCTACCTGTCGTAAATGCCGTTCGATTAGCGGTTTAATGAGCAGCCAAATTCCCCATACAATTAACAAATGAAGGATAAAACGAAGAATATACAATAATAAATCCACGGTTTCACCTCCTCACTCGTTAAGAATGATCTTAGATTTCAAGCTTTCTTTGATAGGCTGATCCATTGGTTTTGCTGCTGCAAGCCGTCCCAGCTCTTTCTGGAGCAACTGTGTTGCCTGCTCATTTTTCCTAGTCATTTTCAGAATCAGGTTCTTCGTCAGCTTGTCATTATAGGACCAACACATCTTCTGGGGTTCCCAGCGCATCAGATCATTCGCAAATACAGAGTTCTTCTCCTCGTCATAAAAGACTTCCGATATTCGCGTTAACCGCTTCTTCCCGTTCGGAACACTTTCCAAAATAAAGACCAGCTCGCATGATTTCAGTGCAGAGATCAAATGCCCCTTAAGGCTCCCGCCAATCCTTGTCGACACGGCAAAAGCGCCTTGATAAGGAATATCCTCCGAATCAACGGTGTGGAAGGTTCCGGTGATGCCGTCATACCCTTTTTCCCCACTCCACAGATAAAATTCCCATTCGTTATACCGCATTTCCGTCATATACAAAATGTTTGGGTCATGCCGCAGTGACTCTACCCCTACCTCCATCAATTCCTCATTCGCAGCCTGGATTGGAATAATTCGGTGCCCTTTAATCTGGTAAGGTAAAATCGACTCCGGATGCTTCTCTATCATCACTACACCCATACAGGATGAAGATCCGAGCAGTTGCTCGCCGACGATCGTATTTGCAAAGGTTGTTTTTCCCGAGCCTACAGCGCCCGCAATAATGGTATTGCGAAAGGTAGATGATAACGCCCGAATCATTCCAACCGCTTCCGCAGGAATACATTCCGTACCCGCCTGATCTTCTAGACTCAGAAACTCTACAACCTGCCGCCGTAACGATATTGTGGTGAAGCCATCCCATACTCTCGGGGATACCCAAATGGCAAGCCTAATAAATCGACCAGGCCAGAGCGGGTCATCCATTTTAAACTCCACTGAAGGGTTGTCCTTGTTCAGCTTTTTGTTGGGATCACTTTTTAATAAGGAGCGCTTTAACTGTTCAACCCGATCTAATGAAGGCATCTCATATGGATAAGCTACAAACTCACCTTTCTGGTTATAAAAGATCTGCTTTCCGATCATTTGTAGCCCGGTTGATTCACTGTATGCACGATCCGTAAACCAACGATACGCCGGACCAAAACCCTTCCATTCATGATAGAGCGCTTCTGCAACCGTTCGATATGCCTCTGGAACCTTGCCCGTAAAGGGTGTCTTCCGTAAGTATTTCTCTATCTCATTCATAAAAAAACTAACCGCCTGTGGATCGCCAATTAGCGCCTTCGCATTTAACTCGAAGTATGCATCATCCTCACGTTCCAGCCCTTCGTTCATATCGTTTTTCATCTTTTGCAAAAATGCATAAAAGTCTTCCTTGCCTGGTTTGCTCATGCGTAGGATACTTTGTTTTAGAGAGAACAACGGACTATTCAGCTGATTTCCATTCATAGGAATATACCTTTCTTTTTAGCTTCTGGCGCCAGGCTCATGGACACGAGCAGAGAATGTACTTTATCATCCACATGCTGCAGCTCTTTTTTGCCTAGTGGTAAGCTTTCCTGTAAGGGCTGGTAATACGGTAGCTCCAGCAAGATTTCAGTCCCAAAGCGAAGCGCTAGATTTTTAGGAGAAGATATTTCCTCCACATTATTGCGGTTAATAATTAGTTGAAAATCATGTGGACGTAGATCCATATGCCCAGCAAGCTCTAGTAGAGGTTCGAGTCTGTATTCATGCTTTGGATGAGTGACAATCATACGCAGTGCCGATTTGTGCATTCCGACATACCATGCAGCACTTTCCGGAATAGAGCCGAAGTCAGCAATAACCACATCTGCATTTGCCCCAGCCCTAGCCAAAAAATATTCAATCTCATCCTCCAGATAATCTTGTGCACTCAAGTAATCGTAATTTCCTGGGAGATACGAGTAACCATCTTGCTTAATCAATTGCTCAAAATCCTCATCATGAATCATCTTTCCTGTTAGCCTTGATCGAAGCCTATCCAGACTAATGGTAGCTTTGCGGTCATAGCCGGGATCATATAAATCAAGTCCAAGGACAATAACACGAAAGCCTGCCGCGGCAATTCGTCTTGCGAACAGTTTGGCTACACTAGTGCAGCCGATCCCCGGACCAGATCCAAAAAAACCAACCAGATTACTTCGTTCCTCCCCATCCTCGTCTAGAATAAAGCGAATCTTCTCTATCACCACTGACGAGGTAGAACGAGGAGGGATAAAATAGATCCCTAAGCTTTCACACAGCATATGTACAGCTTGGTAACCACTGATTCCCTTTTGCAAATATACATATAGGATCGTTGAGCTCGGATAATTCCGGCGCAGTTCGCTAAGTGACTGAGCTTGAATCTGGTCACTGGTAACCATGAGCATATGCCCTCCTGCATGAGATGGATCAGGAAGTACACTTTGTGTAATTACAATGAATCCTGCATTTTTGATATCATTAATGGTTAACTGATCTATGCCTAGACTAAATATTTTCAAGACTCTTCCCTCCTACTCGACCCGTACGATCCACAGCTTCTTTCCCTGCTCCAAAAATTGTCCGAGCCGCTCGCCATCACTTTTCTTCAACTTCAATTCTGGTGTCGCCACCTTGCCAGTCGAAGTGAACCGATTATTGTTGTTTCCCTTTTCTGAATCCAGCACATCATT
Source organism: Paenibacillus sp. Marseille-Q9583 (assembly GCF_976954365.1). NCBI lineage: Bacteria > Bacillati > Bacillota > Bacilli > Caryophanales > Paenibacillaceae > Paenibacillus > Paenibacillus sp. Marseille-Q9583. The sequence goes on along the minus strand of NZ_CDRJTB010000030.1, from coordinate 22,466 downwards.
ATTGTCTTCGGTTCGCACATAATTCACGGTGACTCCAGATATAAACACCTCCTTTGCAGGTTCACTAATTGAGCTCTGCACGATCAGTTCCTCCTCTTCCTTCTTGTTTGGGCTAAGCGATTCACTCCTCCTCTCCCGGTCTCCATCAACAAGATAAATATCTACCTTATCCCGGCTGCGCAGTGAACCATTGATGGCATAGATCGCTTCCTTTGGTATAGGAAAAATCCCTTCATCTTTGAGGGGTTCTAAATCACTAACATCCACTAAGGATGCCGTCAAAATACTTCCGTTGGTCAGATTTACATTCGTAATTTTGTGCTCCACTTGTGCGATTTCTGTAATTACACCTGAAGGTATATCCTTGGTCTGAACAGAATCCAGATATAAATCACTTGCTTTCAGCTCATAGTTTTTTGGAAGAAGCTCCCCGCCTTCCACCTTGATTTTGACCACAGTTTGGGATAGTACGTAGGGCTTGAAATAGAGATCATAGCCTAGCAATCCGCCGACTCCAGTAATCAAAATGAGACTTGCGAAGAAATAATTGCGTTTCAACAGTTGCCTACGCTGTAAAGCCAAGCCTTCCACCTCCTCAAAAACACAGTTTTGAAAAACGACAAAAAGCAACTAGGCGTAAATAGCCAAGCTGCTGGTAAAATTCTTTTTTACCTGTAGAGATTTAGAGAGCTATTAGATTATAGAGTTCCGGTAAAAGCGCTCAGGTTCATACCATAGGCTCTCACCGGAAAACAACCTTTTACTTAAACACTACGGTCTTATTTTGATGGACGAGGATCCGATCTTCGATATGCCACTTCACCGCACGAGCCAGAACAACCCGCTCAATGGTGCGTCCAATCCGCTTCAGCTCGATGACATCATCACCGTGGCTAACCCGCTGTACATCCTGTTCAATAATCGGGCCACCATCAAGCTCTTCTGTAACATAGTGAGCAGTTGCTCCGATAATCTTTACCCCGCGTTGGTACGCTTGAGCGTAAGGATTACCGCCAACAAAGGCTGGCAGGAAGGAGTGATGAATATTAATAATTTGGTGGCGATAGTGCTCAATAAACGACGGTGAGATAATCTGCATATACCGAGCCAGAATTATAACATCAATGTCGTCTCCGATGACCTCAAGCTGACGTTTTTCCGCCTCAGCCTTAGTATCCGCTGTAACTGGAATATGGTGAAAAGGAATGCCGAAGGATTCGACATACGATTTCATATCTAAATGGTTGCTAACGACGAGAGCGATGTCGGCTTCTAGATCACCAGCTTGCCACTGCCAGAGTAGCTCCACAAGACAATGGTCTTCTTTAGAGACAAATATAGCTAATTTTTTCTTATGACGAACATTGAAAATTTTCCAGTTCATCTTGAAACGTTCAGCCACCCCGCCGAACAAAGAACGTATCTCTTCCAGACGATCTCCTAATTCTGGAAGGTCAAACTCAACTCTCATGAAGAACATTCCGCCATCTGGATCCATTGTGTACTGATCCGATTGCACAATATTCGCGCCATGCTGATACAGAAAGTGTGATACAGCCGCCACGATTCCCGGTCCGTCAGGACAAGAAATGAGCATACGCGCCCGGTTGGAATAAGACTCAACACCTGACGAATTGTTTCTTTTTACGTGTAATTCCATGATCCTCATCCCATCCTCTCATCTACATGTGCAATCTGAAGTCTAACTTATGCGTGAACGAGCACTTACTTGCCTGCTAACCATGCAATCAAGCGATGATTAATGGCTTCCTCGCTCAATTGCGGGAACAGCTCGGCAGCGATGACTTCATCATATAGACGCTCCAGCGGTTCACGTGGATCAGCTTTTTTAGCCTTGGCATCGTTCTTCAGCATCTCCCAGACATTAAGCACAAATTGACGGGAATCGATCTCCTTATTAGCAAAAAAATCACGCAGTTTTTCAACATCCTCTATAAACTCCGGTCCAAATCGTTCCGCTACGTTACCACGGAGCAAAGCAATCTCTACCTCATACATCGGACGCTGTTTCTTCGCATCTTTACCAACCCATGGCGTCTCAAGAATGAATGGCAGACCTGTCAATTTCTCATGATGGACGATTTTGTTAATCGTATCAAAACCGATCCAACCCGAACCAATTGGAGTGTGACGGTCTTTACCTGCTCCACATGGATTTTTGCTGTCATTGATATGGATAACCCCAAGACGATTCAAGCCGATAATCTCATCAAACTTGTTAAGAACGCCATCCAAATCATTAACGATATCATAGCCAGCATCATGAATGTGACAAGTATCAAGACATACGGACAAACGCTCGTTATGTTCAACCTTATCAATAATAGAAGCAATCTCCTCGAAGCTGCGTCCGATCTCTGTTCCCTTACCAGCCATAGTTTCTAGGGCGATATGAACTTCCGTTTCATTGGTTCCCCCTAGAACCTCATTAAGGCCATCTGCAATCCGCTGAATGCCGTATTCTGCATCCTTATCAGTGAATGCACCCGGATGTAATACGATATGCTTGACCTCAAGTGCGTGCGTACGGCGGATTTCCTCTTGTAAGAAATCAACGGCCAACTGATACGTGTTCTCTTTATAGGAAGCGAGATTAATAATGTAAGGTGCGTGGACGACAATCTCCTCCACACCGTTTTCTTTCATTGCTTGCTTTCCTTCAACCGGATACATGGCATCAATCGGCTTGCGGCGCGTGTTCTGTGGCGCTCCTGTATATATCATAAATGAGCTGGAACCATACTCATTTGCTTCATTTGCTGCGGTCAAAAGACCCTTGTCCGAGCAAGACACGTGTGAACCTATTTTCAGCATACTTCTTCCCTCTTTCCTTCACGAATTACCCCCTATTCTACCGTGATCAGAAAAATAAATCTAGACAAGGTCAATATGCTGGGTTCTGCTTCGCAAAACTTTGGAAATAAGCTATACTTTAATATAAGATTAAATTATGTGAGAATACTCATTGCCAAAAGGTGGTGTATGCATGTCTATCCAATCAGGACTTGGTTTATTATCCGCAACACCGAGCAATTGGTTCATGAACTCTATCGCTTTCTGGACATTTATGCTGCTGGGTTCCATGTGTATCGGCGGTTTTTTTATGTTCCGGAAATTCCTAAAGGTGTTGCCGAAAGCTGATGGAAAATCAAAGCTGGACTGGCAAAATTACTGGGTAGAACGCAGCCGTTCACTCTGGAGTGATGAATCAAAAGCTTTCTTAGACCAGCTTGTTCAGCCTGTGCCTAGCCCTTTTCGCGATATCGCCAAGCATTCCATTGCTGCCGAGATCGGTAAGATCGCTGTGGAAAGTAATGCGAAAGAGGTTACTCGTGATCACTGCATTAAAGGTTACATAGCCGCCACGCCACGGCGTGACAATCGTTTCCTCGTCAATTTTCTTGAAAAGAATAAAATCGACTACTCTGCTTACCAGCATTTGTTCAAGTGATTGATAATCTGATGTTGTGTTCAGAACGGAGGCCAACCTTTATGAAATATGTAATATGTGGCGGCACCGGTTTCATTGGCAGTGAACTAACAAAATACTTGCTACAAGCAGGAAATGAAATTGCAATCGTCGGTCGCAATCTACCTAAAGCTGCGCCATATCATCCTAAGCTGACTTACCACACATGGGACAGCCTAAACGCTGATTCAACACCCGTGGAAAATGCGGATACTTTGGTCAATCTTGCTGGAGCTTCTCTCAGCCAACGCTGGAGTCAGAGCGGCAAAAAGGCAATTATGCAATCCCGTCTTTGGGCCTGTTCCGCTGCTGCTAAGCTACTCGCCCGCTTGAAACACAAACCTTCTGTAGTCATTCAGGCATCAGCTGTGGCTATTTACGGAACCTCCTTGCAAGATACCTTTAATGAATCATCACCAGCCCATGTCATGGACTTCCCTTCTGACGTGGTTAAGACATGGGAAGAAGCTTCAGATGAAGCATACAAGAATATCCGTATGATCAAGTTGCGTACTGGGGTTGTGCTCGGCAATGAAAGCGGTGCTTTCCCAAAAATGAAGCTACCTTACTTACTAGGTTTTGGTGGTAACATCGGAACGGGAAACCAGTGGGTCTCCTGGATTCACCTGACGGATATCGTCCGTCTGATTGATTTTTGTATTCAGAATCCCGAAATTTCCGGACCTGTTAATGCGACTGCTCCACATCCGGTTACGAACGAAGAGTTCGGGAGAACGATTGGCAGAGTGTATAAACGGCCACATTGGTTCCCACTACCTGCCTTCCTATTAAAAGCAGCAGTAGGTGAATTGTCTGAGATCTTGCTCAAAGGACAACGCGTCCTTCCATCGGCGGCATTAGAACAGGGCTTTAACTTTACCTTCCCTACACTTCAAACCGCTTTAGAAGACTTGAAAGGCCAAAAATAGCAGAATCAACACTCTTTGCTTGCGCTCTTCATCCCATGTGGAATGTGTAGCTTCCTTTTACAATCTTGAATACGGTCCCCTCTGACAGCGGGTACTCTTTGTAAGGGATCATGGCTTCGCCTTGAAAAAGCGTTCCATTTCTGGAGTCCAGATCCTTAAGTACGTATCCGCTTGGGCTCCTAGATATCTCCGCATGTACTCTTGAAGCTCCTTCTGACCTTTCTACATACTGAGCTACTTCTGCCGATCGGCCAATGATAAAGCTAGTTCGGTTCAACGCTATGGTTTCCGACTCTGCCTCTTCCTCATCGCTTCTTTTGAGATAAGGAACATTTCGAGCTAGCTTCTCATTTCGTTTGTCTTGCTCAGGTGTTTCCTCCCGTGATAATAAAGCGGTCGGGGCTATTGGACCTGGTGATATTACAGAACTATCCTCCTCTTTCCTTGATTCAGATTGCACAAATGGAAATTTAGATAAAGGGTCGGATGGATGCTGATCTCCCTTTGGAATCGATGCTGCTGGACGTACAGTGGTCACAGGATTCCTACCGAAATCCCACTCCAGTTCTCTTCGATTCGGACTCCGGTTTGTATCTTCAGAATCCTCACTCGTATGTTCCTTTTCTTCGCCACTTCCAAACCTTATCCTTTCGTTCCATATCATCCAGCTAAAAGTAGCCAAGGCAATCGTTGCCATTCCACAAACGGCTAGCCATAACGGTTTTGGGTTATTCAAATATAGGAATTTCCATAATAATGCATCACCCAATAAGCAACCTAGAATAATATAGGTTCTTGAGCTTGAGGGTTGTGAATTCGTCAACCTAATCTCGTCTGTAGACCGAAGAGACCTTTCCTCTTCTTTCAACCTAAGATTCGGACTGGAATAGCTGTTTAACCACGGAGCTGAGTTCTGCTGCGTACGCAGACCCTCCTCCTCGTTCCGCTCACTCTTTTTTTTCTGGGGAGCAGCTACCTCATTCACAAACAGTTCCCTTACTCTCTCTTGCATTCGTCTTTCAGGCTCTGCCGAACGTACTTCTGTCATCTTAGGTGATGTGTATGCCATTTCTGCGATACTACTGAATTGTCCTTTACTAGAGTCGCCCTCTGTCAACAGCTCTGAGAGAAGACCCTTTAAGCCCGCTGCCGTAAATTCTTCTTCCCCACAGTATTGCAGCACTCTTTGAACACCACTCCCAGTAAGCTCTGTGATAGAAGCCATCATCACCATGATCAGCGATTTGAGAGACTCTCCCAGCCTAGAAGCAGGCTCATTCCCCTGCACAGGGATATAGGTGAGATATACCTTACCACTCTGCAATGATCCTTCAATAAAAATATAATCTTCATGCAAAGCATACTGATCCGCCCGAAGCATATATAACCTGCCATCTTCCATCCCTTGCGCAATTTGCAGAAGTAATCCAAAAAATGAGGTCATGCTCAACTTCTCACTTTTGAGCAAATGACTGAGCATTTTTTTACGCAGAACAGCATATTCCATCGTAACCTTTAAATCAATTTCCCTAAGTAACAACCTTAAATGATGAGGAATGTCAGTGTTCATCAGCATACGAGCTTGAACCATATTAAGCTTACCCACCGGCATTCCTTCTGGTTCGCCAAGCATCATATATATACCGTCCTGCTGCATAAAGTCACGGGATAATCCGTACAACAAGCATCACCACCTCCTATTTTAAAAATAAAGATAAGCGCAAATGGTACCGGGGACTACAGCCAGCATAAAGGGAAATCTCAACAGCTCACTATCTTTATTTCTTATTAGGAATGAACTCTTCAATATTATAAATCCGGAAATTGAGTCAAAGATCCTGCGCGTACGCCTGCCTGTCTCCCGTCTCTTTAAGACAATTAGCCAGCCTATCAAGGCCCCAAACAGTACGGAGTACATCACAACCTGCAATGTAAATAGCATTCCTGTCCACGCCCCAATCCCGGCAAAAAGCTTAACATCCCCTGCACCAACCGCCCCAATCAAATGCATAATTAGAAGCACTGCAAATCCTGCAGCGGCACCCACACCAGACTTAAGCAGTCCATCCCAGCCGTTCATCAGCGCTTGAGCAAGCAGACCAGCAAGCAGGCCTGAGACAGTGATCCAGTTTGGTATTCTCATCGACTTTATATCCGTAATAAATGCAGCTGCCAGAAACGGCAGACATCCCCAGAAGGCCCACTCCGCCATGGATTACGCTCCTTTCCCCTTCACTCATTTCACTACTGTGAACAACACCTCAATAGATCTACCGTCATCGAGCTGAATTACAAATGGCCACGAGCCCGGTGTGGTATTCACACCAATTTTCCACTCCCACTCGATATATCCGTCCGCATCCGCTTGTTTCCATCCTAAATATTTAGCAGTGCTTCCCCCGCTTTTATAAAAAACGGATAAGCTAGCGGAAGCATTCGGCGGAATTTTAGCACGAACTTTGCCTTGCTTATTGGCTACAGCTGGATTCGGTTTCTCCAAAATCTTAATAAAATCCTCTGGTTGACCAGTGCCGTCATTGCCCTTATTTGTACCCTCTCCTGTATCCCCGATCCAAAGACGTTCAACAGCACTTGCCTCAAGTACAATGCGTTGGTTTAGAAAGGGAACCTTCATCGGCAGCTCATAGCTAACAACCAATCCAAAGTAAGGTCGGGTACCCTTCTTTAACTCAGGCACGATAATGTTGGATACATGAATTCGATCATAATCCAGTAAGTCTGATGACAGATACGGCTTTAATAGGGGTTTTATCGCTAGATCCAGTACACTTTCAGAGGTCTCAGCCTGTAGCTTCTGCAGAGGTCCCTCGCCCTTCTCTAAAGCTGACATGACCCACTCATTCAGCGGCTTAGGTAATGACATTGCATAACTGCTGCCCCAATCTGTAAGTGACAAGCGAGGAATCGTCCAATTCGATTCGGCTTGATTGCCAGCGGATAGGTCGGTGCCATCCTTCACTGGATTAGCGCCAGCTTCGCTTGTTGCTCCCCATTTCTGCACTGCCAAAGCTGCCGGGTACATATGCGTTGAAATAGATTTCACAGTATCAGATGCTGTGCTTTGTAAGGCTGTTGAATACAAGGTCATCTGTACGATAGAAATTAGGAACAAAACAAACAGTAGGAAGATCGGAAGTACCATCGCCGCTTCTACTACCATGCTGCCTTCTTCCTGCGTCTTCCTCCTAATCCGGTACCCGTCCCCCATATCCTTACCAACCTCCTGCTAGTATGAAAAATCAACCTGCACTGCTCTCATATATGTACTGCCTTGCACTTCTCCAGAATACCCAGCGCTATAATCCAATAGCTTCACAACACCCGGTAGAAACCATAGCCGCATTCCAAGCTTAATATTCGATGAGACATACGTACTTCTTTCATCTGAATTTATTCCTGTGTTCAGTCGAATGAGAGCCAGCATCCGAGATAATTGAATATTCCCGCCTCCATGCAGCATCATGAACAGACGCAAATGATCGCGATAAGTCAGCTGGGCTGGTAAATATTTAGACAGTGGTATGGAATCTTTCTCACAGAGTAACAACATGTCCTGAATAGCTTGCTGGATGCCATACAACAGTGCTGCGGCCAAAATCGCCAATGGGTTTCCTAAACTTGCCTTCTCAATAAAACCTTCCATCGTTCGAATAGACAGCCGCATAGCGAATATTTCAGCATACGCTGCGGCTACATTTCCTGCGGGATTATGGAATCCATAAAGTATGTATTCCAGCTCTTGTGCTTGAGGATTTAACTGGTCTGTAAGTTCGGCTGTTCCCTCAGAACCTTGTGCTAGAGTAGCTAACTTGGAAACATCAAAATGTTGAAAATAGAGAGCAGAATACTCCGTTTGAAAAAGTCTATCTCTAGCCCCTCCCATAATGCCACCCATCGCTGCATAGATTCCGTCCATATCGTCCATCGCCGAACTCCCAGCAGTATACGGGTTAGTGCTTACTTCAGATTTAACAAGTGGATCTGATACTAATTCCTTATTAAAAGCAATATTCTCCTCGTAATATTGACGAAGTGTTTGATAGCTTTCCAGAGAATCTGTCACTCCGTTACCCATCATTCGAATCTTATTAAGCAATGCTTTCGCTTCACCCAGCTTCGATTTTGCTTCTCTCTCCAATTGCTTACGCTCTTTATCTGAGCTACGGTGCTGTTCGATTAAAGCCAAATCACTAACGATAATACTTCCCTTCTTACCGTAATTCTGCAGATAGTTATTCACTACGCGTGAAGCTTCAAGAACAGAAGAGATCATTTGATAGGAGTCACCATATTCACTCAAAGCTTCATACAGCACACCCGACATTCCTGCTACGGTCGGTTCAATGGCCACGTAAGCGCTTTGCTGCATAGATATACTATTCTCCATTTGACTAAGATCAGTTGAGGAGAGAATCAGTGCATCTTCCTGCTCACGCAGCTTTTTAAGCGGGTCTGAGCTTATCTCTCCTGAGCTCGCCGGAATATCCCAGTCATTAGCAGGATCATTTGATAGATCCACCCCCTCCATTCGTGACTGTTCCAATATATTTCTCATCTCGTCATTCAATTGCTCTGCCTTCTTTAACGCTTCATTCGCTCCCTCCATTGATCTTTCATGATCTTCACGAAAAGCTGTTAATAAGGCAGGAAGCCGCGATAACATTTCAGTAGTTCGACTCCGGTATAGAGACAATTGATAAGTGTACTTTGCAGGCTTTTTACTATCACGATAAAGATCATCGTAATATTTCCCAAGATAGTCACTATACTGTGCGGGAATATCCGCCGCTGATTGCATACTTCCGAGTGAACTGGCAGAAATGGACTCTGCAGGCGGATTCATAATCCATTGAAGTAACCTTCTTCCACTCTCCGCAGCTTGGCTTCTCTGCTCTAACATAAGATCCAAAGCCTCTTCTCGCTCGTCATATAACGGCTGCAGCTTACTGAGTAGTTCAGTAGCCCGTGAGGCCTCTGCCATTACTCCTGACATCGGTTTGAATTTACCTGCCAATTCTAAAGCAAAATCCACCGGAGCCTTATACTTCATTTCCTCCAGTATTTGTCGACTCACAACATCATAGCTACCCAGCGGCCTGCTCCATTTCAAAGATGACGATTCCAAAGCGAAGGGTACAAGGTTGAACGCGTCACCCCTACCACTTTTATGCATATTATCATTGAGTACCTGAGATAGCAGCATATCTCCGTCACTCTCTCCAAAGGCGAATAAACCATACTTTTCTCGTAGCTCAACATCGTAAGATGACATTACAGAGCGAACGCTAGCCCTCGCTAGACGTTCCTCCTGAACATTGAAGGCAGCAATCCGCGCATAGTCAATCAGCACAGCGGTAAATAAAAAGACGAAAGCCAGTACCATAATTAAAAAAATTGAGACTGAACCGTCCGTTTTGCCCTTACCCTGCTTCTGTTTCTTTCGACTCTTACCGCTAACAAGGCAACTGGTAAAGATGCTCCTCATCAAAACCTCCCTCCTTACCCCTACCTTCAATAGATACAAGATCCATTAGCAAGGAAATATTCACTTATCCTGAAGCTTGGTCATCATCGCGGAGGCATCCTTCTTCTCCATGTGGACTCCAGACCCACTAGTACCCTCTGAGCCTCCCTTGAACTTAGCCCCGAAGTAACGCATCAGGTCGACCGTACGGATAAACTCAACAGGCTCAGCGATGATAGATTGAGTTTTTACAGTTGGCTTTGCCTCATCAGACAAAACTTCATCAAGTACAGGTAAGTGCAGTAGACGATTTAATTCAGCACTTACTTTCCGTCCTGCAAGTGAATATGCGTAGTTCAAATTTCCCGACATATTATTCGGAATCATAGAGGACGAATGTCTGAGTTTAAGATCTGGTAGATCACTTTCCTCTGACACTTCACCAGGTAGCTCTATTGTCGCGCCATCACTTCCAGCTTCTCCGCCGAATAAAGAGGCTAGCAAAGCATCGTCTCCAATTCTCCAATAAAGGGAGTCATACTCACCAACAGCATAGGAGCCAGAAACCTCTTTATGGCTGTTGTCCCAATTGTAAGCCGCACGCTCAGTAGCCCCTGAGGCCACTTGCAGGAGCATAGACTTCTGGTAGCTATACAAACAGAAGAACAGAAGAAGCATTGTAATACACATGACCATTGGTAGTAGAATTGAAGCTTCAATGGTAAAGCTGCCTCGATCGTCCTTAAACATTTTCACTCGAATACTTCCTGGCTCTTTTCTCCCGCAGTTTTAATCAAAGCCTCCACTACTTCCTGAATTTTGTCCTTAAACAAAAGAACGACCGCAATCAGCACTGCAATAATCAGAATCATTTCCAGTGTCCCCAGACCTTCCTCGTCCTTCCAAAAACTCTTCACGCTACCCAACATTGTCGTCATCATTAGTTTCACCCTCCTACATTTTTAACATCATGAATGCTGGCGTTCCCACCAGTACAATTACTATTAAAAAGATAACTACCATCGGAAAGACTAGTTTAGAGGAAGCTTGCTCCCCTCGCGTTCGGCTGATAGCTTTCCGTTTATCCCACAGCATCCGCGAGAGATCGCGTAGCGATAACACAAAATCCGCTCCACCTCTGCGATAATTCAGAAGAACCGTCGTCGTGAACAACGATACCTCCTGCACTGCACATCTCTTGCTAAAATTCTCGAATGCCTGCTGAAATGAATACCCTCCTTCCCATTCACTGGTCATGATCCTAAGTTCCTTATACAATGGGTGATTAACATCACCTCGGTGGCTCTCCACACAGCGGATAATCGCCCGTTGCGCAGTCTCACCTGCTCCTACCAGCAATACAATACTGTTCAGAAGTTCTGGTAGCTCGAGCATAATATTCTGCTCTCTCACCCTCACCTTTTTATGTAAATCACTCACCATAGCAGCTGGTAAAGCTACCGCCAAGAAAAAACCTAGAATCAGACCTGTCTGATCGCCGCTAAATCCTGTGATCAAACTTCCACCCACAAGCAGCAACCAACTGTAGCTAAGCATCTCACCCATGAACAACAGGGTTCTTTCTGCACTGTAACGCATCCCATAACTTCGCTGCAGGGAACGTTGAATCCTGAACATCAATGATGGAAAACGACTGACAATGCCGGTTTTCTCAATGAGCAGCAACAGCGGTTCACCCAGCTTCCGAAGTCGTAATCCTTCCATAGGAAGCTCTCTTAATCCGTCATATCTTTTTCCGCATTTAATTCGTAACAGAGCCCAGACAACAAGTAAAAATATAGTGACTACTGCACATAGCCATCGCATGATTTCTTCCCCTTCACAGCGGAATGTCCATTATTTTAGTAGTCCAGAGATAACATAAAAACAAAGCTACTAATGCAAGCGTCGATATGGCTATACCCACTCCTGTGTACATGGGCTGCATATAGTCTCCTGCAGTCAAACTCATAAAGATCACCATAATTAGTGGAGATATTAACAGCGCTTTCGCTTCGAATTTCTTCTGTGAAATGCTTACAGTAATATCTTGCTGAATATCCAGCTTCTCTCCAATAATCGTAGACGTACGGCGCACTACTTCTACCAGATCGCCGCCTGTACGTTTACATACAGTGAACACGTCAGCGAACCGCTCAATATCTTCCATTCCTGCTCTTTCACTGAAATCCCGAAGCGCTTCCTCCACTGGCTGACCGTATTCCATTCGTGTACAGATAATATTTAGCTCCGAGATCATATCGCCGCCCCCCTCCGGGTCCAGCATACGTAAGTCTTGGACCGCTTCCCGGAAAGCATTCTCGACCGATCGCCCTGCTGAGAGTGAGGAAGACAATGAAAATAACGTCTGTTTAAACTGTAAATTAAGCATACTCCGGCGTCTTTTCAGCAAATAATTACGCAGCATACGAGGTGCATACAGCCCACCTGGCATAAGTAGTAACGACAGTATCCAATGATGATAAAAAAGATATCCCACTCCAAACAGCAGCAAACCACCTACTGCAATAGCCAGAGTTTTCTGTACCAAGGTTAACTCGTATACCGTATAATCCGGCAATAATGAATGGCCTTTGGAATCAGCTTTCTTAGGTTTTTCAGCAGCAAACTTAATCTTAAGCACTACCTCTTCCCCCTTTTGGAATTCACAATCCAGCCTGTGATAACGGGTAGGAGGTTACACCAGCCATTCTAAGCTTTGCTGTATGCATAAGCGGGTTTGCGCAAGAAACCAGCCCTCCTTGTACCCGGCCCTCTCGTTCACCGGACTCTCGAAATTCATATAGAGGGTTCAAGACCACTTCTCCATCTTTCAGGCCTGCAACCTCACTAATCTCCATCACTCGCCTAGAACGATCACGGAGCCTGGATAAGTGTACGAATATATCAATCGCCGATGAGATTTGCTGACGAACAACCGTTACCGGCAGGTCCGCAGCACTTAACACCATCGTCTCCAGCCGACTGACCATATCTTGCGCGCTGTTGGAGTGACCCGTTGATAACGAACCATCGTGCCCAGTGTTCATCGCCTGTAGCATATCGAGGCATTCCGCTCCCCGTACCTCACCCACAACAATTCGATTGGGTCTCATCCGCAGCGAAGAACGAATCAAATCTCGAATGGAAATCTCCCCTCTACCTTCTGTATTCGCGTTCCTAGTCTCCAGGGAAACAAGATTTGGCACCGTTACAATCTGTAGCTCAGCAGAATCTTCTATTGTGATGACCCTCTCCTGTGAAGGGATAAACTGAGATAATGCATTTAGAAAGGTGGTCTTCCCCGAGCCCGTTCCCCCGCTTATAAAAATGTTGTATTTAGCAGCTACTAAGATTTGTAGTAGCTCTGCTGCTTCCTGACTTAAAGCTTCACGGCTCACCAATTCATTCATCGTCATCGGCTTCTCCGGGAATTTACGTATGGTCATCGCTGGTCCTTTCAGCGAGACTGGCGGAAGTACAATATTCACACGGGATCCATCCTTCAGCCGAGCATCAACGATAGGAGAGGAGTCATTTACTACCCTGTTAACACCGGATACTACCGTTTGGATAATGTCCTCCAGCCTGCTACTGGACTCAAATTCCAAAGGAAGACGACGAATCTGACCCTCCTCTTCTATAAAAATTTCAGTATGACTATTGATCATAATCTCCGTAATCGCTGGATTATCCACTAATGGCTGAAGCACATCCAATCCTCGGAAGGAGTCAAATAGTCTCTTAACTAACTCATGCTTCTCCTGTGCTGTTAAGTAACGGAGGCTTTCACTTTCTAGAATCGTTCGTTCGATAAACCCAGTAAGTTCACGGTTTCCTACTGCAGAAGTCACATCAAGCCCTGCACGAATCTCACTACGCAGCGCCCTGAACATCTCCTCATTCATGGATATTCTTCCCTGTAAAAACTAATGGGAGTGCTGGCTCTACAATCCGCTTGCACAACTGCAAGATCTCCTGCTGAAATTGTGGAGAGTTCAAAAAGAGCTCCTCACGGTGTTGCAGCGTCCATGATGGGATAAAGGGGCATACGCCTTCAATGATAATTCCTTCAGGAGGCACCCACTCTTCCAAACGATCCACTGCAAAATTCACTACAAATTTACTCTTGTCCATCACATGGGGGGACATGCCAGAGTTAGGAGCGATGCAATGCGACAGCCATCTCATAGTCTTATACATGCTTACATCATCATTTTTCAGGACCCAAAGTAGAATCCCACTTCGCTGCAGCACAGCTTTCGCACGCTCTTCCTCGATGCTGCCGGTGTCCACAATAACAACATCAAAGTTTCTCTCCGCAACCAGCCGCTCTAACAAATCCAGCGTATCTTGCAAAGTCATCTGCAGCATTTCCTTCACATTAATAACTGGTCTGAAAGCAGCAGTTCGGAGGTGATCATATCTAATGAAGTATTGTCCTAATTCAATCGTATCCGCTTCATCCTTATCTCGATTAGCCTTTATTTCATATAGCAGCCGCTCTAGTCCAGCCGTATGACCTGTAGGGATTCTGAGAAACAACCCACTGCTGTCTACACTCTCAAGGTTCAGATAAAACACCGAAAGGCCCATTTCACCAAGCTGCTTCGCCATATTCAATGCTATCGTTGTTTTGCCCATGTTGCCGCTAGCAGAGACAACCCCCAGCAACAGCGTTTCATCTAGCACAGAGGATCCTCTACCTCTTTGGACTTCACATAACTGGAGAAATGCTCCTAGGAGGGAAGGAAGTGCCTGATATTTGGCAATCATCACTCCCCCTCCCAGACTTTTAGCACTCTTACCGAGATAACCTCCATCCTCACTCAAAACTGCCCATGGAACCGTGCTTTTCCCCTCTACTAGCCAAGCCTCGATAAAAGAAGAGTCCCCCACAACAGCATCCGGGATGTCCTCTCCCCTCATAAATTCGATAAAAGCATCCATTCGGCTAAAAGCCGTAATACGCAGCATTTCTCCGTACTCGCTGTGATGAAGATAGTGCAGTAATGGTTCGATATATTGACTTTCACGCACTGCGAGCACAATCCTTGCCGCCATGAAACCACGCTCCTTTCGATAAGAAGAAATCCATTATTTCCTCAAAAAAAGACAGCAAAAAAAGCACCGACAATAACCGTGGATACGGTAATTGAACGGTGCTTCCGTTACTATTCCTTTAATTTACAGCTATAGTAGCATATATATAAGAAGGCAGCAATAAGTTTTTTCGCACACTAGCTGGATACTATACTCTCATCTTATCTTCGCGCCAGCTCTTAATGGCAGACCGAATATCGGCAGGGTTGAGCTTCTCCTTCACCGCCCGCTGACACAGTGCTGGAAACTCATCATCACCTGCATAGCGTAGCGCTATAATTTGGGCTATTTCAAGCTCTGGATTCAAAACTTCGCCTGTCAGACGGAAATAGCGAAACTGCTCTTCCACTCTCACGACGCGGTCCTGATTTTTTGTCGCATATATACGAATTCTTGTAATCGCAAATAGTAGGCATAAGGACATGCCGAATAAAAGCAAAGGCACCGTTAAAGCACTATCATCACGTATCTCTTGAACAGCATAAATCGCCGACCACATAAACAAAATTAGCGCAAGCGGCATCGTCACAAAATGAAAAGGCCAATCAAAACGCATAAATCCCTTGGGCTTCCCTTTATTCATAATTCATCTCCATATTTTATATGACTTGTAGAGCGCTTAAAGCTTCGTCTCGCCGGGAATAGCCACGATAAAGGGCTTGTTGTTCTCCCAGTTCAGCGACTTCCCTGATACTTTAGTCGTTCCATCCGCATTAACGATTCCGCAAATAATCTGACTTCCCCATACACTCGTATAATAATAGGCATAGGACGGGGCTAAAACAGGGGCTTTACCATATTCCTTCGCAATGGGGTGTCCGAATATCGCGGAAAAATCTTTTTTATCAGCCTCTTTCGAATTGTCCAAATCTGCCTCCCATACGACTGTTCTAATGTTGTCTTTA
This sequence comes from Paenibacillus sp. Marseille-Q9583, assembly GCF_976954365.1. Lineage (NCBI taxonomy): Bacteria > Bacillati > Bacillota > Bacilli > Caryophanales > Paenibacillaceae > Paenibacillus > Paenibacillus sp. Marseille-Q9583. Next base: position 6,554 of record NZ_CDRJTB010000030.1, on the reverse strand, counting down.
ATCTCATAATACGATACAAAATGCCCATAGATTATGAAATATCCATCAGATCTGCCTTCAGGAAAATAATACGACATAGACAACGATTCATTATCACCCGTTAATTGGGACGGTTCTCTTTCTTCAACCGGGAATTGTAAAGCAGCAATGCGGGAAACTACCAAGTCCCTACTAGTATAATTCTGCACAAGCTTCGCATTTGCACGTTCCTGAACCCAGACAGTATTCGTAGTAGCATCTACCGTTACTCTAGCTCCAAGAGCTTCCGCAATAAATCTCAGCGGCACCGTAACTCTTCCATCCATGATGCTAGCAGGTACATCCAGTTGTACAGATTCGGAGTTCTTCCACGCCGTTCGAGAACCCACAGCAAGCTTAATCTTCTTGAAGTCTCTAACGATCGTTACTTGCTTTGTACGGGCTTCCCACTGAATAGAAGTATTCTTGAAGCTCTCAAAAGCCTTCAGCGGAACCATCGTCTGTCCAGAGACGATTTGCACGCCGTAATTCACGCTCGAATTATTCACCATTACCTTGAGCTTAGCATCTGCAGATACCGTTCCCATCGTACCTAAAGAAACTAGCATAACTATTAATAGATAAAGCCCAGCCTTTCGCAACATCCCTTCCCCCCTCGCTAAATATCCTTAATTATACCAAATTATGGTTACATTATAACATCTAGCCAAATCCCGGATTACAAAAATCTTTGTTTAATCTCCGGTGTTGGGAGTAGACACTGCTCATCGCGCCCGAACCAACGGTAACGATTCCTTGCAACATAGCGGTAAAGGATATTCCGTATTGGGCGCGGCACTATAATGAAGATATACGCAGCAGGCCAAGGCCATCTCAATCTACGTGCAATCCGCAGTACAGCAGCCGACTCTGTATAATACACACCGTTCTCGAGCAATACAACTGTGTTCAACTGCCCAGGTTGGAGTCCAGCCTCACTCATTAGCTTAGCGGCAATTTCACTTTGTAAAGGGGCGAATAGAAATTCAGCCTTGGGATCACGCGGGATGATGAAACGAATCAAACCTTGGCAAAGATGACACACCCCATCGATCAACACAATGGATTTATTTTGCATAATGTTCAGCTCCTCGTTCATAGCTCCCCCTCCCTATAAAGATAAGTGTATCGTATATTTTGGGTAAACAAAAACGCGGGATAGAAATCCCGCGCCAACATGTACTGTTCTTTAATTATTCAGCAATTGCCTTTTCAATCCATTGATCACCGATCATTTGTCCTTCGAAATCAGCAGTGAATGCCTCCATGCATTTACAGATGAAATCTTTGCGGCAAATTGGACATGGAGTTTTAAGCAGGCGGCTGATGTTCGTCATTTTCCATTCCGGAAACCGATTATAAAAAGCACGGCACTCCGTTCCATCAGCAAGCTTGATAATGAACTCGTACAATCCTTCCTTATCGTTGCTGCTGGCTTTGGTCACATTCGTAATATTCGGTCTGTAAGACATCTTCATCACCCATTATTTAAATTTTTGGTTGTAAATTGCACACGCAACATATTCTCAGATACTTAGACATATTAAAGAATTTTAAGAGTGATGTCAACCAAAGACGCCTAACACGGAGGCTATTTATTGCTCTTTTCTGATCAACGCCTTTATTCAGTCATTATTTCCATAAAATATATACAGATACATTTAATTTATGATCATTCATTTTGCTGTGATTTGATAAACCGAATGGGCGTTAATGGTTCATAGAATTTTCTTATTTGGCTCACCCTTATAAATAGTGTACAATTAAATTGTGATAAATTAAAATTGAGAATTACAAAGGAGGTGGCATCCATGAGTATTTATGATTTTGAGGTCAACACTCTTCGGGGTGCAGAAGAATCATTGTCCAAGTACAAAGGTAAAGTACTCCTTGTTGTGAATACAGCTAGCAAATGTGGGTTTACACCTCAGTATAAAGGGCTTCAGGAAGTGTACGAGAAATTTAAAGATCGTGGATTTGAGGTTCTTGGTTTTCCAAGCAATCAGTTTGCTGGCCAAGAGCCTGGCGAAAGTGATGAAATTGCAGAATACTGCGAGATTAACTATGGGGTAACCTTCCCAATGTTCGAGAAGATCGATGTAAAAGGTGATGAAGCACATCCATTATTCAAATACTTATCAAAGGAAGCACCTGGTGTTCTAGGCTCAAAAAGCGTGAAATGGAACTTCACCAAGTTCCTGGTGGATCAAGAAGGCCGTGTCCTTAAGCGTTTTGCTCCTAAAACTACTCCACAGCAGATCGAATCCTATATCTCCAAGCTTCTGAAATAATCCATTCAATAAGAATTTTTAAAAAAGGATACTGGCCACATCACTCAGCCCACCAGGTGATATGCGGTCAGTATCCTTTTGTCTTTAATCATAATATCGTGATAAATCCCCCTTCTAACCCCTTTGGAATAATTTATAATATTGATGAAGAAAATTACTGGGAGGGTCAAGCAATGGTTGAACTGCGTGATTTGCCAGAACTACAGGTTATCGGTTGGACAAATGTTAATGCCTCTGGAGAGCCTTATCCGAATCTTTGGGAATTTGTTTTTGGCGAGTTAGATATTGATGCTAAATTTGACTCCATCCCCTCAAAAGTTCAAGACAGCGGTTGTTATCTGGGTCTATTTCAGAATCGTACATCCGTACCCCGATTGTGGGAACAAGCTGCTTGGGATCATGAGTTCTTCCTTGCGGTCGAAGTGAAACAGCTCGGCTTCATTCCTGAAGGGCTTGTGCAGAAGACCTTTCCAGCATCAACCTATGCTATATTTACGGCAAACGGGGTGCCTCACTCGGCTTTTCAGGCCACTTGGAATCATATACATAATGAATGGCTACCGCATTCCGAATATAATTTCAATCCTGATGGTGTCTTCTTCATACAATATACGGAAAATTCCGGACCGGATGATGAGCGATTCGAAGCCCATTTATGCGTCCCTATTGTGAAAAAGTAGTGTTTTCCTAATGCTCGTGAAGCACAAAAAAAAGAAGCCTTGCATCGCAAGGCTTCTTTCGTCATTCTGTATGCGGTAGAGAGGACTCGAACCTCCACGGGTATACACCCACTACCCCCTCAAGGTAGTGGGCTAGATTTGATGCATTCCGATTAATTATGATATAGCCCTTTGCAGTAGGCTTTTTTTATTTAATTATCTGATCTAGTACGGTTAATTATAGTTGCAGTTGTTGAATTTGGTCAACAATTCGTCAACAAAAAAATTATAAAACCCATCACCTAAGGCAAGAATGATTGGAAGAAGGAAATAAATAATGGTGGTGGGATAAATGGCAAGCTTACAAAAACGTGGACCCAACTCTTACCTGCTTGTAGTTGAAGCTGGTTATAATGCAGATGGGAAACGAATCAAAAAAACAAAAACGATAAAATCACGCACAAAAAAAGAAGCCGAAGCAGAACTTGCACGATTCATTGTGTTTGTAGAAAGCGGTATGTACAGAACCCCTTCAAAAATGACTTTGGCTGAATTTACTGTAGAGTGGAAAACCAAATATGCACAGACTGAACTCTCTCCATTAACGTTGAAAACGTACAACCATCATTTAATAAATCACATTTTGCCGACACTTGGCCATCTCAAATTAGACGAAATTAAACCAATGCATATTTTAAGTTTATTGGAAGACCTTCGTAAGCCTGGTGCAAGAAAAGACAAATTGGATGGGACACTCTCAAGTGGAACTATCGAGTACATTTATCGAGTAATAAAGAATATATTCAGCCGTGCTACGGATTGGGGCATACTTACTCATAGTCCTATGGCATCCATCAAAAAGCCAAAGGTTACACAGCAAAAACTAAAGTTTTATGATGAGCAAGAAGCTGCAGATGTAATAATTTTGCTCTATAAAGAAGCACCTCTTATGTGGAGAATATTTTGCATTTGTGCTATTCTCGGGGGGTTCAGACGCGGGGAATTATTAGCTTTAGAATGGTCGGAAGTAGACTTTGAAAACCATACTATCACAATTAATAAAAGCATCTCACTGACAATAAAAGGGCAGGCAATTATTAAATTGCCGAAGACGGATGACTCCATAAGAACTGTTGATATGCCCGCTTGGTTTATGGAAGAGCTCGCAATTTTTAAGGAGTATTGTAACAAGGAACGTGTTGCGTTAGGAGATAAGTGGCTTGGAGGGGATAAAAATTACGTTTTTCATGCCGGATTTGGAAAAGCTATTTATCACACACAACCGAGTAAATGGTGGAAACAGTTTGTAGAAAAACATGAATTTAAATATATTCGTTTTCATGATTTAAGGCACAGTTGTGCAACAATCTTGTTGGAGAATGACGTTTCACTGAAAGTAATTCAAGAACGCTTAGGGCATTCGAAGCAACAGGTCACCGCTGATCTGTATGCTCATGTTTCAAAATCGTTGAGCCGTGAGACGGCGAATAAATTTAATAAATTGAATCCTAATATGAAATAAAAACCTCTCTGCTCTGAATTGCTTGTTATAACAATTACTGAAATGTCACGCTGAAAAGTAACAACACTGTTTCCGTCACGATTAGCAACAAGAAGGAATCGATAATCTGGGGTCAGACTAAAGTTGCGCGGATGGCCTCCGCGTGTCGACTCGTATCCCACGATCTCAAGGAAACCGTTAGCCGAATCTACGGAGTAGATCACTATACTTTCGTGTCCATGATTAGAACCATAAAGAAAACGTCCGGCTGATAAAATGTAAATATCAGCCGTAGCATTATGTCTCTTATAATCGTTTTGCAATATCGATACTGTCTGGACGACAGTGAGTCATCCAATATTCACATTATAAGAGTAAACTGTAATCTCACTGCTCAACTCGTTTCCTCCACCACCGTGTAGATCTGATTGTTCAGCTCGTCAACATCCAAAAATGTTGAGTTTCGCAGACCTGGCTACGGTGACTGGTTTTTGTGGTCCTGTCTCAATATCATACGTAGGCACAAGCCAGGGCTAATCCCGTCTGGAATATGATCCGATAATTGTATATGTTTGTTTTGTCTTCATTGAATAGATGTTCTTTTGGATAAACATTTTTAATCTCATGACTTAAGAGATTTTGAATCTGAATTCCTTTTTTGTCCTTTCTATCGCATAACTAGTATAGGTTTCTATCAAATCCAGTTGGTCTAACGTAAAATTGCTAGTTTAGTTTCTAATATTTTTAGGCAGTTCTAGAAAGTTGATATATAGATTACTTACTAAATTGAGGAGCAAATATGACTTCAAGGGGGAGTTAGAAGTGCCAGAATCTACTAAAAGAAAAGGGTTCGAGAGACCTTATATCAGAGCTGTATTAGAGGAACTCAAAGCATTCGGGTACAATAATGAAGATGCTAAGATAATAACTTTGCGATACTATCGAGTGATGAAACGCACGCTTGGATTCTACTTAAATGTAGATGACTTTGCAAAGGAATTGTATAGATTAGAAATAGCTTCAAGAGTTAAATATGATAAGAACAATCCTGATCATATACTTCTTGAACCTATAAGAGAAAGGATAAGACAAACTAAAGCTTCAAAACTCCAGAAGAAACATCCCGAAAGTCATTAAACGTTTCAATTACAATAATTCATAGCTTAACTAAACGAATCGAAAGTTCAGATATGGACCTGGAACGATGAAAATCGATACATGTGACTTAACTAAGATACTCTATTGAACATCGCTTTATCTAATCTACTCTACACCTTCTTACTATAAATACAGAGAGTAAATTTCAAGTACGCTATTCAAGCCATCTAGCAATTCTTTAACTTCTGGACTTCTCTCTGAAACAGCAACATGATCTGAATAAGTACATTTTGTTGGAGTTATAGAAATGAGAGGAGTTATGAAATAGTTAACTGGCAGATCAAATGTTTTATTGATCTTTTGGATTTGCTTATTATATTGCTCGAAGTTCAAACCTTCACCTTTGATGATCAGATCAATGGTAGGTCGGGTGATGTCTGAAAGTTTCGACAAAGATAATTTAGAATACCCCTTTTGTCGAAGAAATGTTACCAAGTTTTTAGTAATCGTTTCACGGTGATCGAAAAAATTCAAGCTCATGTTTTGCACCTCTTTTACACTTATATTTTCTAAGATCTTGTTAGTGAAAGAAATTCCATTCCTAAGTTTTTTAGAATCTAAATTGTTACTCAGTCGAATAGGACTTGAATAATCAGGTTATTTATTCTAAACATCTTCATCAACTAGCCAGTTCAGATCAATATGAATTTCTATCTTAACTTATTAAGAGATTCCGCTAATACTTTAGTTTTCCCCTGCTCGAACTCGCTTAATCTTCTTTGTGAAATTCCTATGGTCTCCGCAAAATTAATTTAACTTAATTCATGATATTGTCGAATGGCCTTACATGTTGTCCTATGCTCCTCATCACCATGCCCCCATTAGAAAAAATGGACCGTCCTAAAATTGCAGGACGACCCATTATATTTTATAAGTATTCCCACACTTTTATATCATCAGATGTCAGAAAAAAAATAAGTTCTAGAC
>NZ_CDRJTB010000029.1:0-72194 GCF_976954365.1 Paenibacillus sp. Marseille-Q9583 | reverse complement strand
CACAAGCTTTACCAGATTTCATAGAGATTGTTAGAGAGATCTTAGACAGTAGAGATCTCATACAAACTAAAAAATCATAACATCCCCATACAAAAATTAATTCGAAAATTATGACATAATTATATAACTTCCTATGGCTTCACTGCGAGTGTTCTCTAGATTGTCTTCATGTTAACATCATCAACATAAAGAAGGTAGAGCCTCCTGAAGGCCCTACCTTCTTTATGTTCAGTAAGGACTACTCCCTGAAATAGAGTAATCTTCTACTCCGTAATTTCCGTTTTAAATACATTTTCCAATTTTCCGCCAAGTCTTTTCTTCAAAGGAACTTTAATATCTCTACCCAGCTCTTTGAAAAATGTTTCTACATCGCATTTCACATTTTGTGCAGTAGCAATTACAGCGCCATCACCAACAATATTTTGATTCTCTTCAAGAGGAACATCAACTTCGATATCATACTTTTTGGATAATGTCTTGATGTATCGTGCGAAGATCTCCAGCAATTCCTCGTTATTAAAATTCTCTATAGCGACTTTTCCCTTGCTGGTAAACTTCATGTTAATTTTCATTATTAATATCCCCTTTTCTGTCAAACCATTTTTAGTTGTTAGTTTATGGATCAAGATGAATAGATGGCTGCAAGAAAGGGCAACATTATTCATTTTTGAGATCATTTATGAAACATACATTATTTATAAGCACCCTTTATCTGTTGTACTTTAAATTGCGTAAATTCTTTGAGCGCTTGTATGACCTGATCCTGTTCTTCTTCCTTCAGCTCATAAACGCACTCCCGTAACCACTCGCCAAATAGAAAGGCTTGACGCCCTTTCCGAGGGCTCTTTCTTAAGGAGTCGAGGCAACCCTCAAACTTATCGTTCAGGACGTCGGTAAGATTGTATTTCTCAATCTTCTCTATTACCATTCCTGCCCCATATTCCGTTTCATAAACTATGACTTCATTAGAATCAAAGGAAACGTAAGATGTTTCTTTACCTTCCTTTGCCCTGAATTCCTTAAGCTTGTTAAATGCCGTCTCATAAATGTAGTCCTGAGACTGTTTAAGCTGTGGCAGCTCATAACCATGCTTTAAGGTCTTGATATATTCAATATCTGGCATATAGTCTGCCAAATGATACATCCGATTCTTCAGATCTGTTCCAAGTGCTTCGATGATCTTGTCCAGATTGTCTTTTAGCGGAATACTCTCTCCACGCTCGATCTTGCTAAGCTGTGAGTAACTTATGCCGCTCTTTTCTTCCAGTCCTCTTAAGGTTAACCCTCTCGTCTTTCTGATGTGCCGAATGAAATTACCCAGCTCATCGGGATAGTTCTCAAAATCATTCATGGGAGTCACCTCCCTACTATCATAACACAACATAACAATTTGTGTTGGCTTATAACAATTAATACTAGTAATTAGTTGCCTCTGAAGGGTGATTCTCAGTACCAAAAACCCAATATAATACTACATTTCCAAAAGATTGGAGAAGATTTGATACTCATCTACCAGGCTCTGGATTGTAATCGTTGGTTGGCAATTACAGCGTATCGGACCGAGAAGACCTTATTAAGCTGATTTATGCCATTTCACTCAGCTATTGGACTCAGATGCAACTGTTCATTAAAATATACTACGGTTCGGTGCAAAAGTATGACAATAAGAGTTGTGATGTCCGAAAACTTGGAAAAAGAGACCAAAAAGTTGAAATAGCTGCAATACAGTCCCTAACGATCCCAGACCATCTACTGTCTGCGAACCATTGTGTGCTTCCAGCTAATCCAATTTGTAAAAAAAACAGCCAGTCCCAACAACCTGGAACTGGCCATAATCGTTACTCCATAACACTCAACAGATTGAGGATCATCTGTGCACTTTCGGCACGTGTGCCGTTTTGCTTCGGAGCAAATTGCTCTACAGCACGTCCCTGCATCAATCCAAGTCTGTACACCTCGCTGATAGCCTCTTGAGCCCATTGTGGTGCAGTGCCAATATCATTAAATGCTGAAACGTTAAGACTAGCTACAGATACGCTGTTCTTGGCGTATGCATATGCACGAGCCAGCATCGCTGACATCTCTTGACGAGAGATCCTGGCATCCGGTTCAAACAGTAAAGCGGTCTGACCGTTAACAATTCCAGCTTGTTTTGCTAACCCTACTGCTTCTGCATACCATTTATCAGCAGGTACATCAGGGAAACCAGCTCCTGCCTGACCTTTTAAACCAAGCGCACGGACTAACATCGCTGCAAACTCCGCACGTGTAACCGCACGGTTTGGATCAAAACGATCCACAGCTACCCCCTGTACAAGCTGTTTTGCCGCAAGCTGCTTCACAGCAAGGTAAGCCCAGTGATCCGGCTTCAGATCATTGAATGTTTTGTCATATTCTAATACAACGTATTTACTAAAATGACTGACAGCAGCAGATAGATAACCATTCATCCATGTACTGCTCATATACTCTAACTTACCAGCATCATCCATAAAATAAATACCCAGTAAGCTTTGCTCTACAGTCGCACCGACCTTATATGAAATCGTGATCGGCTCTGCAAACTGTCTTAATGAGAAGGACTGGCCATTTTCTGTGAGGATGCTGAGCGACCAATCTCGCAGATCACTTTTCGCTCTCAATTGTGCTCCAGCTAGTGTACCTGCACGATCTAACAGATCCACGGCTGTATTACTAGCTAACGTGTTCAACCGTAGTGAAATCGTACTCTTGGCAAGAGCTTCAGCTGAGATTACCTTACTCAGTTCAGCCAGTACTGTAGCAGGAAGCGTAACGGTTAAATCCTGCATAACCACTCTAAGCGGTGCGCGTCCAAGTAGCTCTGCAGCATTGCCTGGTAAAAGCAACTCCGTAACCGCTCCGTCAACAGAAACCACAACTTCACCTTGAGCATTCTTGTTCTCTGACAGTTGAGAGGCTGTTATGGTTACTACACCCGCTTGTGCAGATGCCGACGGAGTCGATGTTGCAGTCGGCGTTGCTGTCACCGCAGGTCCCGGCACCCAGCCTCCTGGTGTTGGCCCTGGGCTTGGTGTTGGTTCCGGTGTTGGCCCTGGGCTTGGTGTCGGAGTCGTACCTGGCGTGCTCTCAGTCACTTTCAAAATATATTCAGTGCTGAACCCCTTATAAACAGCGCTGACTTTTGTTATACCAGCACTCAATGCATGAAGCTTCCCATTCTCACTAATCATTGCAATGGAATGATCAGATGTATCATACCTTACGCCCTCGACCAATTCTTGCTTGCTTCCGTCACTATATACCGCCTGAACAACAACGGAGCCTTTATTTCCTTGTTCCAGCGAATCCGGCCCTTTTATCGTTATTTCTGTAAGAATAGGAGCCTCATCATTTGTTACGACGAGACTATACTCCGAGGCGAACTCCCTGTAGGTTACTGAGATCACAGTAGAGCCTTCCTGATGAGCCTGGACCAAGCCCTGTTCATTGATTGTAGCAATATGCTCATTCGAGCTGGAATAATGAAGTCCATCCAATATTGGAATTCGTTTACCGGATGCATAGACAGCTTCGGTGACAGTCTGGTCGACCTCTGCTGGTTTAAGTTGTCCTTTGCCCTGAAGCTTAATCGCTTGCAGCGCATCTACAGTTATCTTACTTTCCGCAAAAATATTCGGGTAACCTGCCACTGTGACTCTCACCTTAGCTGTCCCTGATTTTAGCGCTGTAACCAAGCCATTTCCATCTACGGTAACTACTGATTCTGCCCTATCAGGAACGATGGACCAAAGTTTTGTCAGATGATTAGCCTCATCCGGCACTACCTTAGCTTGCAATTGCAGACTAGCACCAGGCTCAAGCTCAACAGCTGTTTGATCCAGCGTAATGGATTTTGGAACAAAATTTCCGATCACTAAACGGTCAATTTCTACACCGTCTACCGTTCTTGCCGTAACCGTAATCTCGTTCTTCCCAATCTCAACAGCCGTATAGATTTGCTCATCTTCGTCATATATTTTTTCCTGCCAAAAACGTGGCGTCAGCGCATAGAACTTAGGACCGGAGGAACCGCCGATAACATATCGTGTGCCTTCGCCTTCTGCTACCTGCTTACCATCCTTCATTGGAAAAGTTCGCAAGTAAATATGATCATGACCGTTCATCACTAGATCCACATTATGCTTATCGAACACCGGCACCCACTTTGCTTGCACCTGTTCATTCGAATAGATGCTGCCATAGGGCCCTTGATGGAAAAAAATCACCTTCCACTTTTTATCTGTAGCGGATAGATCCTGATCCAGCCACTCTGCCTGTTCAGTGAACGGAGCACCTGAATGCTCTGTATTCATAACCACAAAATGTGTATCCTGAATGTCAAAAGAATAATTCGTACCTTTTACGCTCGCCGCACCGTTTTGCGGGTTATTGAATTGCGCCAGGTAATCCCCATCGCCATTGGTTCCCATCACTTCATGGTTCCCAATAATCGGAACAAGCGTGGTATTCATCAACTGCTTTTGGGCTGCATCAAACCACCAGTTCCATTGCTCTTGTTCAAAGCCTTTATCCACCATATCTCCAGCGTGGACCAGCATTTCAGCATCCGGCATATAGGCAAAAGCAGCCTCAATCGTATTGCCCCAAAGACCAAATCCCGCTTTAGAATCTGCTTGAGAATCTCCGATAAACAGGAATTTTGTAGAAGCGCTCTCCCCTCCGCTTGTAACGAAGATTCCTTGCTCACTTACATTTGACTCCCCATCCCCCACACGATATACATATTCGGTTCCAGGGATAAGCCCTACTGCTTCCGCTTTATGGACTCGCATCGTTCCATCATTGTTGGTGTTGTAAATTGAACTGTTGCCGGTAATTTTTCTTACATTCACGGCTTGAAAGCTTGTGAACTCTGCTTTTTCCACAAGTTCTACTACAGTATTCACGGTTAGCGGTTCTGTCTGCCAAGTAAACTGGCGAGAAGTCGCCGCATCCTGGCCCATCGTAACATTAACATTACGCGGGGCAGCAGTACCGTCATATGGAGCTACCTTGAACATCATTACAGGACTATAGGTATTTCCTTTTACCGCCTGCAATTTAAAAGTTCCTTCTGCTGAAGTGACAAGGCCAGTAGTAAGTGTCCCACTTCCCCCTGAAGTTGCGCCTTGTACTTCCAATCCATCGAAAAGCAGTTTCGCACCTTCAACAACACTTCCATTCAGATCTTTTACCACAAAAGACGCATCAAAGCCCTTCGCAAGATCATAATGGTTCCAAGTGAGCATCAACTGTGTCTTTACAACAGATTCAACAGCCGCTCCAATAAAAGAAATAGGAACCCCGGTACCTTCTGTCGAAGTTACAGATCCGGATGTATTTTCAATTACAAAAGGTTTGCTTGTATCCCCAGCGAGCTGCTCCTGAGTAAAGGGACCCACATAATCATTTCGAACCGTATATTGAATTTGTCCGATGAGATCCGTATCTCGTAGATTGGAGGAATTGATATTCGTTAGGTTAAGACGCACAGTGCCCAAAGCTGGATCAATGATTGACTCCATTTGCGTTTCTGATACCTTATCCCCACGAATTACCTGCAAATCTTTAACTGCAGCCGGATTAAAAGCAAACGTAATATTTCCTTCCTTCAGCTTGCCCGCTTTCTCAGCCGTTACGTCCAAAGTGTAAGTGTTCCCGGCATAAACGGCTTCTGGTGTATTGTACACATAGAATGGAGAGCCCAAATTCACTGTGAAATACCATTCTTTTATCGTCTGGTTACCGCTCAAATCGCGAATGGCAACTTTTACTTTATGACGGCCTTCTGTGAGCGGAACCTTTGGTTTATAGGTGATTTGACCTTTTGGAGGATAAAAGCCATGCTCCACTAATTGATCGTCCACATACACTCGTGTTTTGTCCGGATCGATTAAGGTCGTTCCCGGATGCACCACAGGATCATAACCATCATCCTCACCATTGACGGAAAGGGTCGGCGTAGCTGTTTTGATAATTTCGTTCACGCCAGGATAGGCATCTTTAAGCACAGGAGGTGTTCTATCCTCCTCTATCGGACCATAAATGGCACGAATATCATCAACGTAAATTGCACCTGCGCTCTTGTTAAGATTGCTTGTCTCCATATAGCGAACAGGCATATCCATCGTTAACGGGGTGGCTTTCCCCTTAGGCACGGATACTTCGACGTATTTCCAACCTTTCCAGTTCACACCATTTACCTGATCGGTAAAATCCACGGGCACTGCCGCATTATTGCCATCACGAATTTGTCCCCGCAGCCAGTGCTTTTTGCCATCTCCGTAGATCCACATACTGATTTTCTCAGGATACCCCGGAATCTGAATCCGATTGGCAGTTGAGCTTGCGGCTAAATAAGCACCCGATGTGCCTGTTTTATTAACAAAATCATATTCCAGCTTTAAGGCTTTATCCCCATTACGGACAAAATCCTGATCCGTCACTTCCTGAATCGTCACACTGTTAGCTGCTGCACTGGAGGCAATATAATTATCAATGCCATTCTCAAAATCCTCCAGCATTACAGGCGTTAACCCTACATTTACTTCAAAAGCGGTCTGGGCGTCCCCGTACTTAGCATAAATCTTCCCGTTCTTCCCGTTTTCACTCGTCGCTTGAAACAGACCTTTCTCATCTACAGTTCCGATCTCGCCCTCAACCCGCCATTCAAAACTATGGTTGTCGGCTTGAATTACCTGTCCATTACGTAGCGCCTTCACAGTTAATTGCGCAGCAGCACCTGAAGAATAAGTTTTGATCTCATCAGGAAACCTAAGGTCTGTGAGCTTATCCACGACTTCGATTTCCCCACTGCCTTTGACTGCCCCCGCCTCTACAAGTACCGTTCCTGTGCCGGCAGTGGTTCCTGCGGTGAAGACTCCGTTCGCATCGACAGTACCAAGGTCAGCGTCCACCTGCCAATTCAGCGTACCCGAATAAGGTGCCGGATGGCCGTTCTCGTCCACTCCTGCTGCTTTGAACATAAAGCTGGAGCCCTGCAAAATACGTTCCGCATTCGGCTGCACAACCAGCTTAGAAGCTGTAGATTGCTCTGGGGCTGTGTTGACGACCAGCAAACCGTTGCCGGTTTTACGTTCATAGCCATCAGAGCCCTGATTCATCATTTTGACACCAGATGCACCCGGCATTCTGGCCACAAAAGTAGAAGAGCCGCCACCATCCAGATTCATGGCGTTCACTACGCCCATATCCTTCAGAATGTAGCCAAGCTCATCCGTATCTACACCTTCGCTAAAACCTGGAGATCTTCCATCCACTTCGAATAGAACGAGACTTCCGTCCGCTTTTGTCCCAATGGCTGTACGTGGATGAATTCCTAAAGGCCCTATACCTTGTTGAACTACTCCGTCTTTTACCAGCGGTCCTTCGCCGCCAATGGCTACCTTCACATCATTCCATTCTCCGCTAAGCACAAAGGTCGCAGTAACGTTATCGCCAACCGATAACCCCTGCAGAACAGCACGAGACGTTCCGTTAGCAGACAAAACTACTTTTCCTTTTGTAAGCTGCGTATTGCCTTGATTGTTGCGAATCTCAGATACCTTCAACTTCAAGGTCTGACCGCTCTTCACTTCTCCCTCCACAATATCTAGAACAACCTCGTCACCCTCATTGGTCGACTTTGTAGTTGTATTATAATCTTCCGTATAAAGAACCAGCTCATTCGTATTTCGATAACGGTTGATGCTGGTTAGATTAGTTGTTTTTCCATTAATCGTTACGTTCTTGGTCAGCTTCGGCACCCCATAAATCGAGCTGCCATCTTCTTTTAAACCGAAAGTAAAAGCTGAAATTGAACTGTTCAGGATTACACCATCATCCATAAATAATCCATTTGGAACACCCGTAGCAAAACCGGAGATTTCATAGAAATCACCGTTAATCCCTGCGATCACTCGGTTTCCAGGCGAATCCGCATAAGCGGCCATTTCTGTAACACCCTTCATACCGTATACCTTTCCATCCTTCGTACCTGCCCGCAGTTCTAAATGGCCTTGCCCTGGGTTGAACTCCACTGCATGTATCTTTTGTAAACCACGTTCATTCTGAAGATCCATCCAGGTGTACATCGCCCCAGGTGCAAGCTCTGTTTGCCGTACATCAATAACGGTTCCGTAGTTTGTTGCTGGTAAATCAGAAATGGAAGCGTGAACAAATACTCCCGGCTGCAACAACGAAATCAACAAAACAAAAATAACTGCCACATTAATTTGCCTTAGATACCTTCTCACTGTGTTGACATCCTCCCCACTTGGCTGTCCTAATAACGATCTGAGCTTGGACAACATCATAGGGTTTATATTAACTAGGAAGCGTAAAGGTTAGATAAAATTTACCAAGGCATACTGTTAACTTCTTCTAATCCCTTCCTCAAATTCATGTTTCAACCTGTTGATAAATCTTCTGACCGTTTTCGATCCTTGTTTAGAAGCTGAAACAATGGACCCCGGAGTATTATGATCTGGTGATCGTAGCTCGATCGTCTTCATGATCTTCTGAGAACCCTCAAATGTTTTTAGAAAAGAATAATCCATCCCAATCGTGATCGCGAGTCCTGACGCAACTGCATTATCAATGGCACGGGTGTTATTGCTTGTAAAAAGAATATTCATTGGCCCAACTTTCAGTAAATAACGCTCCACAAAGTCCTGTATGTAATGATCATCGTATAAAACCAACGTCTGGCCTACTAACTGTTCGGGCGTAATTATTGTATTTAAAGCTAGTGGTGATTGAGGATGTACGCCTACAACAATCTTACCTTCCATTAATTCCTCGAATACGACCCCTTTATGTTTCTCTGATAAGCCCTCTGGCGAGACCATCAGTCCGATATCCATTTCATCCTGAAGCACATTATCCAGAATTTCTTTAGGTCCCTTTTCAAAAATCTCTATTTTCACATTTGGAAAATCCGCTTTAAAACCGGATATGACCTTCACAATTAGATGCATGGGTCCCGGAATCGTAGCAATCTTCAAATGACCACTAAGCGCATCGCTGTAGATCTGTGCTTCAGCTTTTAATTCATTTACTTTCATCAAGACTTCATTTGCTTTGCTGATAATGGCTTGTCCCTCTGCTGTGGGAACTGCTCGTTGGCCTCGTGAACGAATGAACAAAGTAACTCCAAGCTCTGCTTCCAGCAGTGTTATGGACTGGCTTATGGCAGACAGGGTGATATGACGATTCTGAGCAGCTTTGGTTAGTGAACCAATTTTTGCGACTTCTACGATATTCTCGCATTGCTCTAAATTCATTTGAATCACTCCCTAAGTTAATATTTACTTAACATCTATTAAATTTACTTAAATTTTAATTAATTTAGACAAGTGCTACAATGTAAATAAGTTAGTAAATAACCTTTTCACCTTATGAACCTATATTTCTAGTATAACTATATTTCTCGAGGAGGAGTCCCAAATGACAGACAAAAGAGTAGCCGTAATTACAGGTGGAGCCAGTGGAATCGGGAAACAAACCGCATTTAAATTTGCAAGTAAAGGTGATCAAGTGGTCGTTGCCGATTTCAATCAACAATTAGGTGAAGAAACGGTCGCACAGATTATCAAGGATGGTGGCGAAGCTATTTTCGTCAAAACGGATGTTTCAAAATACGAAGAGGTAGAAGCACTGGTTGAGAAAACCGTTGCCACATATGGAAGAATTGACGTTATGTTCAACAATGCCGGGATCGGCCGCGTCACTCCTGTACTAGACCAAGACCTTAAGGATTATCATAGTGTTATTAATGTCAATCAGCACGGTGTTGCCCACGGTATTATCGCAGCAGGTAAAAAGATGCGTGAGCTCAGCATTAAAGGGGTCATTATCAATACAGCTTCTGTATTTGGATTCCTAGCTTCCCCAGGTACATTCGCATATCACGCCTCCAAAGGTGCGGTCATTATGATGACTAAATCCGCAGCACTTGAAATGTCCGTTCATGGCATCCGCGTGCTTGCCGTTGCTCCAGGCGCTGTAGATACGCCAATTATCCAAGGATATAAAGATCAAGGAATGGTCGACCAGATGAAGAGCAAAGTAATGGGTAACAAATTAACATTGCCTGAACAAGTTGCAGACACTGTATACTTACTCTCCTTGCCAGAAGCTAGTGCAATTAACGGTAGTGTTGTAATGGCTGATGAAGGTTATGCTTCATTTAAATAAAAAATTTAGATCAAAAAATCCAAGGCTTCCCGAGCGGGATGTCCTTGGATTTTTTTGTATTACTCCCATGATCTCTGTTCATTGATTTCCAGCTTACGTTTAAATGCCTGCTCTAGATCAATATCCAGTTTATTGGCCAGATCAAAAATATTCCACACCACGTCGTACATCTCAAATCCCAAGTTTTCTTTCTTCTCTGCACCGGGGTCGAAGGATACGGATAACACCTCTTTGGACAATTCCCCCACCTCAGTCATTAAGTACAGCATTCTCTGCTCAATGGAGCTCGTGTCAAAACCTTTGGTTTCACTGAACTTCTTCACATACTGTTGAAACTCAGATGTATTCATTTCGTTACGCCTCGCTTTTAGGGTATAAAGTTATGTAGTTTATAAAAACGATGTCATGCGATTAGCCTAGCTCATTCCTTTATTATCATCCATTTGTTCGAAGAAAACAAACTCTCCCGTCATTACAAAAAAACGATTCTTCAGATCATTGAAGAATCGCTAAGAAAATTTATTTACTTGTTACTGTTTCAGCCACTATCTACGCCTATGTCGGACATTTCACTCGGCGTTAATCCGCAAGTGCACGGCCAATTTCATCGTCGAACGTGCCGCATCAGTAACGGCGGGACTCTTCATCATTATTCATTTATTATTCGCCGAGCTGCTCCTTGAGCTGCGCAATTTCTGTTTCCATGAAGGCAACACGTTTATTCAACTCGGCGATATAGTTTCTTTGAGCCTCTTGGTCTGCTGCGCTTGTGAGGTCGGCCGCAGTAGTTTCCGCCAGTTGGATGGCTTCCTTGAGAACTTGAACGCTTGATTCTGCCCCTGCTAATCTTTCCCGGAGTTTAGCCGCTGCAATACTTGCTTTCAGCGCCTTCTCAGTCTCCTTACTCTCCAATATTATCGTCTTTCCTTCAACCGTCAGCCCTGCTCCTGTCGCTTCGGACATCGTGCGCACAGGTACGTAGGCCGAGTTATTTACTACAATCGCATCTGCAATCTTCTTTCCGGCTTGTTTTATAGTATACATTCCGGAAACTTTAGCGCCAATTAAAGACGAGCTTGCTGCGAATCCTATTGAACCACCAAGTAACAGCGCCGCTGCTACAATCCCTACTATTTTCTTCTTCATATCTACGAACCTCCTGAGCTTATTATCCTTCCAATTATAACCAATATATTCGTAACATGAAAGATATACTAAGAGACTCTGCCACAGCCAACTCAACTACTGGCCATATGTAATCTAGCTATAAAACGCCATCTGGACAGGCGTGATCCAATTGTTCTAAGTTGGATTTTTCGATTTCACGAACAACTTTAATTCGAAATGATTGATGTTAGCTGTAAACAGTGTTACTCTATCAACGGTAAACTCAAAATCTATGATCTTCAATCCTTCTATTCATATTCACTAATTTAGTTATAAAGAAAGGTAATACTATGATAAAAGTTGATAACTTATCCTTCGCATTTCCGCAAAAAGAACTATATAAAAACATTTCATTTACGTTAGAAGAAGCACAACATTGCGCTTTTATAGGAACAAGTGGCAGTGGTAAAAGTACACTGATCGATATACTGATGGATCCAGAAAAATATTTGTTCGAAGGCAAGCTAGAGATGGACCCAACCTGCAAAATTGGGTATGTAAGTCAGTTTTCGCAACTAGACAAATCTAAAGAAACAACCGTTTTTGAATATATAGGAGAAGAATTTATTAAGATTCAGAATGAAATAACAGCTATTCTCACTGAGATGGAAACATCCTCAGATATTGATTCATTACTCGAAAAGTATCAATTAGCTCTAGATGCCTTTGATTTAATGGATGGAAATGATTTTGAAAGCAATATTAATAAGAAACTAAATTTAGCCAACCTTTTGAAACTAAAAGATGCTAGGGTATCTGACCTAAGTGGTGGGGAATTCAAGCTTATTCAAGTGATGAAGGAAATGCTGACTAGTCCAGACTTAATGATTATGGATGAGCCCGATGTATTTTTAGATTTTGAAAACCTAAATGCACTTAAAAATCTTATTAATGCTCACAAAGGAATACTGCTAGTTGTTACGCATAACCGTTATCTATTGAATCATTGTTTTAACAAAATTATACACCTTGAAAACATGGAGATCCAAGAGTTCGATGGGCGATATATTGAGTATAACTTCTCATTACTTCAGACGAAAATTGAGTTACAAGAAATCGCTGTCGCTGAACAAGAAGAAATTGAGAGATACGACGACATTATAGATAATCTTAGAGCGATCGCAACCTATAATTCAGAAGCATCTAGAGGGAGAGCGTTAAAAGCTAGGGTTAAGTTTCAAGAAAGATTGGAAGCGCGAAAAATTAAAGCGCCATTCGTTGATATTAAGCAACCGAAAATCAGTTTTGGTGTGGACAATGAAATAGAAGGAGACATCACTGTTTTAAATGTGAATAATTATAGTGTTTCCTTTGATGAGTTGATTTTAGAAAATGTTAACTTTGAGATGAAACCTACAGATAAAGTAGCCCTTATCGGTCCAAACGGTACCGGGAAAACGACTTTACTCCGAGATATCTTTAAAAATAATCATGATTCAATTGAAATAAATGCTGATATTAAAGTGGCTTATCTTTCTCAGCTTCAAGACGAAGTACTAAAGGATTCTAATACCATACTAGAAGACTTCATCGATGCTGGGTTTGCAACTTATGACGAGATTAGAGCACATCTTTCAAACTATGGCTTTGAAGGAGAAATTCTTAATCAAAAGATAGAATCTTTATCTGGTGGCGAAAAAAATATACTGCAATTGGCAAAAGTTTCTGCTAGCAGAGCAAACTTATTGCTTCTTGATGAACCGACAAGCCATTTGGACACCTATACACAAATCGCACTGGAGAAAGCCATTGAAGACTATAAAGGTGCGATTCTCATGATTTCTCATGATTTCTATTCTGTAGTAAATGGTATGGATTATGTATTAATCATTGACGATAAGACGATTAGAAAAATGAGTATGCGAAAATTCAGAAAGATGATTTATGCCAATCATTTTGATAAAGATTATTTAGAAAATGAACAAAATAAAAAAGCAGTTGAAATGAAAATAGAATTAGCTTTAAAAGACAATAATTTTGAACTTGCAAAAGGTATGGTTGACGAGCTAGAAGAGCTGATTAAGCTGCTTTAAACTACAACCCTCTGGTGGGAAAATGTATATAAAAAAGACACTGATGATTAAGATCTCAGTGTCTTTTTACTGCATTGATTTGATACGGGCATTTTCAGAATCGCATTCATTTAATCAGAAATTTTTTTAAGCTCAAAAATAGTTGCCTCTGATAACAAGATAAGCCTATCGTTATTAACAACAAAAAAACTTAAAGGTATTCCAAGGTTTGTAGAAGGGTCACTTATATTTATTACTTTTAATAAATCATTTATATTTAAGTCTGGGATATCTATTTTATATAATCTATAAAAAGAGTCAGAGTTATAACATGTCGCTGTAATCTCATATAATGGTTTTTTTAGTTCATATTGATAAACACTATAGTTTTTAAGTCCTTTGGATGAGAAAAAGTCTTTTTTGATGATAATTTCATCACCAATAATTTTTTGTCCTGTTGGATATTCAGAAGCATCATTATATGAATTTGCAAATCCTAAAAGCTTCTCAACTTTCCAAGTTCCATAGAAATATTTTTCAGTTTCACTATCCAAATTTTTACTTTCCTGAGCACAATATACGGATGTATTTTTTGGAATAATAGACTCATCCGAATCAGGTTTAGGCTCACTAGAAGTATTTGGATTTGATGTCATTTCAACTTTTCCACATGCCGATGCTAGCATCAATATCAACATTATACAAATCAATAATATTTTTTTCACATTTCACACTCCCAATATTTCTTCAAGTTCATATGTCTCCTTATAGATAAAATATTTGTTTTATCAGATGCTAGATAATCTCTATAATCAACTCTATTGAAGAAAGTTAACTCTGAAATTCAAAAAAATCATAAACAAACACTCCTCCATTGGATTTAACGAACCCAATAAAGGAGTGAAATTTATACATATACAAGTAAGAAATTGATTGGCTTTAAATTACCCAAAAAGAAGTTTATAGGAAAATCGTTTTAGCCTAAACACCTTCCAGCAACCCACAATCCCTTACCACGCACTGCCCCTAACCCTTTCAACTAACCTTATGCTCAATCCGCAGCTTGTCGGCTACCATGGCAATAAATTCCGAGTTAGTAGGCTTAGATTTGGAGATATTAATGGTGTAGCCGAATAAATGGCTGATGGAGTCGATGTTGCCACGGGTCCAAGCCACTTCAATCGCATGGCGAATCGCACGTTCTACGCGTGAAGGCGTGGTCTTGAATTTCTCTGCTATGGCTGGATAAAGTGTTTTTGTAATCGCACCAAGGATCTCGATATTGTTATATACCATGGTGATCGCTTCGCGCAGGTACTGATAGCCCTTGATATGTGCTGGAACACCGATTTCATGGATGATCGAGGTAATGTTAGCATCAAGATTCTTGCCCTTCGTAAGCGGCACTACATTCGATCTGGACGTCGACGAATAGTTGTACATGTTAGAGGATGAGCTCATGCTGCCTTGGACCCCTACAAGCTGACGTACACGATTTGCCAGGACCTCCATATCGAACGGTTTCAAAATATAATAGGATGCACCAAGCTGTACAGCTCTTTGAGTGATGTTCTCCTGACCAAAAGCGGTCAGCATGATGATCTTCGGTTGAGGATTCAGATCCATATCACGCAGACGTTCCAAGACACCCAGACCGTCTAAATGTGGCATGATGATATCAAGAATAAGGACATCGGGAACTTTGCGTGCTTCGCTTAGCATTTGAAGCACTTCTTCACCATTGTAGGCGATACCCGTTACCGTCATATCTTCTTGTTCAGAAATGTATTCGGAAAGCAAATTCGTAAACTCCCTGTTATCATCGGCCAACAACACTTCAATATTCTGCACTGGCTGCTTCCTCCTTAATTATATCTGCTATTCGAAAATAACATTTTTTTCTTGTCCCTTAACATTTTCGACATGGAGATCGAATTCCCTTCTGTCGAAAATTATTTTTCTTTATTTTTTTTCTGGCATGGATTATAATTAAATATTTTATTTCAAAGTTCGATGATCTTCGTAATCCTTCGACAAAAAAATCTTAAGGCTAAACCGCCTTAAGATTTAATGGATACCTATTCTCCTGTAGGGTTACACCAGAATCCTTAAGCATCCATTCGATGAAGCAACCGTAGCCGGATTTAGGATCATTTACAAACACATGAGTTACAGCACCGATAAGCCGTCCATTTTGAACGATTGGACTTCCGCTCATCCCTTGAACGATACCACCTGTCTTATCGATCAGTCGCGGATCTGTGATACGAATGACCATACCCTTTGTCGCCGGCGTCTGCTGATGTGCTACATGAATGATCTCAACCTTAAATCGTTCTACCTGCTGCCCATCTACAACGGTAAGAATTTCAGCTGGACCTTCCTTGACTTGATTGCTCATTGCCACAGGAATAGGTTCTTTATAAAGACTATGCTCGGGATTACGACTCATTTTACCGAAGATGCCAAAATCTGTGTTACTCTCCACATTACCAAGCACTTGGCTTTCTTTTAAGAAATGGGCTCGTTTCTCACCCGGATCGCCATCCTGGCTTTTAGAAATCGAAGTTACACTGGACTGAACAATATGACCGCTGCCAACAACAATTGGTGTTCCTGTATTCATGTCCGTAATCACATGTCCTAAAGCTCCATAAACCCCCTGTTTCGGGGCATAAAAAGTTAACGTGCCGACACCCGCTGCAGAATCTCGAATGTACAGGCCTAACCTCCAGACTTTGTCATTAATATCATACGCGGGTTTCAGCTTGGCTGTATGCTCTTTCCCAGCGCGTTTAAAGACAATCGTCAGAGAATTATTCGCTTTTCCAGCACGATCCACAAGCTTGGCCACCTTAGATAACTCGTCCAACTTCTCTCCATCAATGGAGATCATCAAATCACCTGGCACCAAACCGCTGATCTCACCTGGGGAAAGCTTGGATTTCTCGGATACTTCAATCAGATGATGTCCAACAACCAGAACACCTGCTGACTTCACCTTTACTCCGATCGTTTGACCTCCCGGGATCACCTTCAGTTCCGGTTTCATTCCATGCGCAGTCACCTTGGCAGGTTCACTGTTCAGTGGTGCGGCAAAACTTTGGTGGGTTCCCGTTATGCCCGATAAACTAAGAAAGAAGGCAAATAAAAGGCCTGGCATTAACTTCCTGAGGTTAGGCTTCAATGGCTGTCACGCTCCCTTTTGCTTCTTTCGCTTGACGAAAAAGGTGGTCGCCAATTGCGTACCTATAAGATAACCTTGCCCCCAGGCTTTTATTACTGTCAATCATTGTTCCGCTTAGCTTGTTGCAGCCTTACTTGCCTCGGCCAAATTAAGCATTTCCTGCGAATGGTGCAATGTTTTTTCGGTAATTTCCACCCCACCCAGCATTCGGGCCAGCTCCATTACACGTCCATCATTCGAGAGTGATTCCACTTCCGTCATGGTTCTTCCGTCCTCAACCTTTTTGCGGATTAAGTACTGATGATCAGCCATACAAGCCACCTGCGGTAAATGCGTAATGGAGAACACCTGACATGTGGAGGACAGCTTATACAGTTTATCTGCAATGGATTGAGCAGCCCGACCACTAACACCGGTATCTACCTCATCAAAAATCAGAACTGGAATCGCATCATGACGCGCAAAAATACTCTTCATTGCCAACATAATTCGCGACAACTCACCACCCGAGGCAATTTTGCCAAGAGGTCTTAACGGCTCGCCAGGGTTAGGGGAAATCATAAATTCCGCACTGTCGATCCCTTGTCTTGTAAGACGAATACGCCGACCCTTATATTCAACTCCACGTGGGTCCTCCAGCGTGTCTAATTTAACCTGTAGTGAGGTTCTTTCCATCTGAAGATCTTTAAGCTCACTCTCCACTTGCGTGGCTAAATCAGACGCACACAGCTTCCGTGCTTCACTTAATTCAGTAGCTGCTTCCATCAATACAGACAGCAATGCATCGCGTTTGGTCGTCAGTTTCTCCAGATATTCATCTTTATTCTCAAGCAGATCGGTTTCCCGATGGATTTGTTCATAATAAGCCAGAATCTGTTCTACACTATCTCCGTATTTACGGCGGAGTCCGGTAATTAAATCGAGACGATTCTCGATTTCTTCGAGTCGCTGTGGATTGAATTCGATCTCTTCTCGGTAATCACGAAGCTGAAATGCAGCATCCTCTAGTTGATAATAAGAAGATTGCAGCTGCTCAAGCACGGATTTAAGACCCTTTTCATCATAACGAACCGCATCCTCGAGTCTGGAAATAACATTACCTATGGATTCTAAGCCTTGTCTATCGTAGAGAAGCTCATATGCACCGGATACGGAATCCATCATTTTCTCACTGTGGGATAGTTTGACCCGTTCTTCGGCAAGTAATTCATCTTCTCCCGGTTTTAATGCTGCAGATGAAATTTCTTCTAACTGAAAACGGTACAAATCAAGCATTTGATAAGCCTTTTGGCTGGATTCCTGCAGTTCTCGGAGCTCTTTCTCCACTTTCGCAAAGGCTGAATACTTTTCCTGATATACCGCTTTTAGCGGCCCGATAATGGGTTCTCCGTATGTATCTAACAGTCCCAAATGTCGTTCTGCCTTCAATAAGTTTTGGTGTTCATGCTGTCCATGAATATTAACCAGCTGCTCGCCAATTTCACGTAGCATAGTAAGATTGACCATCTGTCCGTTTACACGTGATGTACTTTTACCCTGAGAGGTGAGTTCACGGCGTATTATAAGATGCTCCTCACGCTGAGCCTCAATGCCAAGACGCTCTAAAGTATCCCAGACGGGATGACCGCTTGGGAGGCTGAAGAGCGCTTCCATCTCTGCTTTTTCACAACCGTAACGAATAGAATCCGCGGAGCCGCGCCCTCCGGCAATCAGTCCAAGCGCATCAATAATAATGGATTTTCCTGCCCCAGTCTCCCCTGTGAGCACATGGAAGCCAGGATAAAAATGCACATCTACCGCCTCAACGACGGCTAGATTGCGGATAGACAAGGTTTCTAACACTAATAGAGCACCTCCGAGAAGATGATAAGAATTTGATAGAATGAAATTAATACTTTCTTATATTTAAGAAATGTAACCCATGATTTGTGAAATTACGGTCTTACTGTCCTCAGGCTGGCGGCAAATAATAAGAATGGTATCATCACCAGAGATGGTCCCCATAATTTGTGGCCAGTCAATATTATCAATCAAAGCAGCGACTGAGTTAGCCGTCCCTGGTAAGCATTTCATCACCACAAGATTAGCCGATGAATCGATCTGCACAAAATTATCCACCAAAACGCGCTTCAGCTTCTGTATTGGATTGTACCGTTGGTCAGTTGGAAGCGAATATTTGTATCTTCCATCATCCATAGGAACCTTGATGAGCAATAGCTCTTTAATGTCTCGGGATACTGTAGCTTGAGTAACCTGAAAACCAGATTCACGCAAGGCTTCTACCAGCTCGTCCTGTGTCTCAATATCCTTTTGCGTAATAATCTCACGTATCTTAATATGTCGTTGACCCTTCATTGTTGCCTCCTAAAAGTTTTGTAAGCGACACTTCCAGATTAGCAGCGACAAAACTACATCGGAAGCATGGACTTAGTTTTGTAAGCGATGCTCCCCGAATTGCTTCGGCAAAACTACCTCGGAAGCATACACCTAGTAAAATATGGACTCAGTTTGATTCTCCGTCATCTCTGCCAAGCTTAATCACTTGAATAGATCCCGCTGCAGTATTAACATACAAAACTCCGCTACATTCCGGATAAATCAGCAAGTACGGAAGCAAGGTATCTCGTAAGCCACTGCCTGTGAAATCCAAAGGTTTGCGTGGTCTAGAAAGGATAACCAAATATATTGATCCTTCCTCTTTAGTCGCTACATAATCTATAAATAACCGGCTATACATCTGCGCCCCGTTTACGTTGAAGGACAACGGGATTTTGAGCTTCCCTCCAACGACCTCGTACCCTTCATCCTCTAGTATGTCTATAGACGGGTGAGGAATAATCACTTTATTTAACGGGATCTGATCCTTCATGAAAGAGCGTGGAGAACTTTGCAGCCATATATATATCCGATATATTATAAAAATCGATAATGCTACTCCAATAAACGCCATAACGACCTTGTCAGAGCTACCCGCCACTATCAATCACCTCGGTGATTTATTCGCGTGAAGCCATGCCAATTCCTTCTTCTAAGCTGTCTTTTTAGAAGCTTTCCGAATAATTATTATTTCCCATATGGAAAAAGAAACTCACCGGCGCGATGAGTTTCCATGAGTCGAATTTACATTAAAAGTACCCGCAGCCTGCTTAATCAAATCATCCGCTAGGGATGGGAAATCCTCCACTGGAATGACTGATGATACAGCATCTGAAGGCTGTAATATACCTTCTTCAGCTTCCGCCAATTCAGGTGTTAGTCTCCAGTGAGCAAGAAACTCAATATTGCCTTCCCCGCCTGTAATCGGTGAAAAAGTTAATCCCTGCAGCTGGTAACCTAGCTCTGCCGCCATGGTCAGTACATTAATTAATACCTCTTTATGAACAGCAGAATCACGAATTACACCTGATTTACCAACCTTCTCCCGTCCTGCCTCAAACTGTGGCTTGATCAGAGCAGCAATATCCGCCGGGCGCTTAAGCAAAGCTTTGAGCGGTGGAAGAATTATTTTTAAGGAGATAAATGAAACATCAATACTCGCAAAATCTGGAATCGGACCCACCAAATCTGGAGGCGTCATATATCGGAAATTCGTTCGTTCCATCACACTAACGCGTTCATCATTACGCAGCGACCAATCCAGCTGATTATAGCCAACATCAATCGCGTACACATGGCTTACTCCATTCTGAAGTGCACAATCCGTAAAGCCTCCAGTAGAAGCACCGATGTCCAGCATGGTCCGTCCCGTAAGATCAATATTAAATTGGCGTAGAGCCTTCTCCAGCTTTAGGCCCCCACGACTGACAAATGGATGCACAGAGCCTTTAACCTTAAGGGTAGCCTCCCGCGACACCTTCATACCAGCCTTTTCAATGCGTTCTTCATCCGCGAGCACCAGTCCTGCCATAATGGCTGCTTTAGCCTTCTCACGGCTTTCATAAAAACCTTGCTCAACAAGTAATACATCTATCCGTTCTTTACGGTGTTCCATGGTCATCTCCCGATCGTTCAAAGGGTTGCTAATTTCCCGGCTTCCATTTAGGAAGACGAAGTTGTTTTGTAGTTATAAGCACTCAAAGCCATCATGGACTTGATACGTGCACATAGCGCTTCTACAGTAAGACCTGTTTCCTGGCGCTGTTCTTTAATAGAGCCGTGCTCCACAAAGATGTCAGGTACACCCATCAGATGTACACGAGCGTCATAAATTTCATTCTCTGCGTAGAATTCTAATACCGAGCTGCCGAGACTTCCCGCTTGGCAAGCCTCTTCAATAACAACCATGTTGGTTCCAGCGTGGGCCAAATCAAGCAGCATGGAGTTGTCGAGTGGCTTCAGGAACCGCGCATTTACGACGCCTACCTGAATCCCTTCCCTCTTCAGTAAATCTGCGGCTTCTTCAGCCACTTGAACCATAGGTCCGCAGGCTACAACAGCATAACCTTCGCCTGTACGCAGTCGTTCCCATGATCCGATTGGAATAGTACGCAGTTCAGGATCCATTGCTACACCTGTACCGTTAATACGCGGATAGCGATAAGCAATCGGACCGTCATTATATTCAAGCGCCGTCTTCATCATATGACGCAGCTCATTTTCGTCTTTTGGCATCATCATCACCATATTCGGAATATGGCGCATAAAAGCAACATCGTACACACCCTGATGAGTCTCACCATCCGCACCTACAAACCCCGCGCGATCAATAGCGAACATAACATTTGCGTTATGTCGGCAAATATCATGGACGATCTGATCATAGGCACGCTGCATGAAGGTAGAATACACCGCATATACCGGCTTCATCCCTTCCATAGCCAAAGCTGCACAAAGCGTAGCCGCATGTTGCTCAGCAATCCCGACATCAATCATACGATCGGGAAATTCCTTAGCAAAAGGAAATAAACCCGAGCCTCCTGGCATCGCAGGTGTAACAGCAATCAGACGGGAATCTTCCCGACCCAGTTCGATCAGCGTCTCGCCAAATACTTCCGTGTACATTGGAGGTCCCACAGCTTTAAGCGCCTGACCCGACTCAATTTTGTATGGTGAAATGGCATGTGATTTATAGAAATCGGTCTCAGCCGGTTTGTAGCCCTTACCTTTAGTTGTTAGTACATGTACCAACACAGGTCCAGCCACGTTATCTGCTTGGTGGAAGGTATCAATCATCTTCTCCAGATCATGTCCATCTACCGGACCGAGATACGTAAAGCCGAGCTCTTCAAACAATACTCCAGGTACCATCATATATTTGAGACTATTTTTTAACTGTTCAGCAGTCTTCGCTAATCGTCCTCCGATGGCCGGAATCTTCTTAAGCAGCCCTTCAACCTCGTCTTTGGCACGCAAATAGTGGCGATCTGAACGTATTTTGCTTAGATAATTGTGCATCGCCCCTACATTAGGAGCAATTGACATTTCATTATCGTTCAAAATAACCATCAGCTTACGCTTCTCATGGCCAATATGATTAAGTGCTTCAAACGCCATTCCACCAGTAAGCGCACCGTCACCAATCACGGCAATAACCTTATTGTCTTCACCCTTGAGATCGCGAGCCATCGCCATCCCCATTGCTGCCGATAATGAGGTACTGCTATGTCCAGCTTCCCACACATCATGCTCGCTTTCGGAGCGCTTAACGAAGCCGCACAAGCCCTGATGTTTACGCAGGGTATCGAAGCGGTCTTGACGACCGGTCAGTATCTTGTGGACATAAGCCTGGTGCCCAACGTCGTAAATCATTTTGTCACGAGGGCTGTTATAACAATAATGCAAAGCCAAAGTGAGCTCTACGACTCCTAGATTGGATCCGAGGTGCCCCCCAGTTGCTGTAAGCTTCTCAATCAGAAATCGACGAATTTCCTCCGCTAGGGTAGTTAATTCATCGACTGACAATGATTTTAGTTGCTCAGGATCATTTATTTGTGGAAGCAGCACGTATAGTTCCCCGCTTTCCTAGATGTTGTAAATTATATAAAACCCATTATAACACAAACGAAACGCCTGCCCTAATACAGCCGTTTCGAAAGTTCATAATTAGTGATCACGTGCCATTAAGTAATCTGCGATTTCCAGCAGGCGCTGGCTGTCATGAAAGCCACCGTTCAGAACAGCATTACGGGCTGTTTCTGTAAGCTGCTTCACTTCTTCTCGCGATGCTTCAAGGCCAATAAAATAAGGATAGGTTACTTTTTGCTGCTTAACATCACTGCCTGTTTTTTTGCCAAGTTTACCTTCGTCTCCAACCAAATCTAGAATGTCATCCTGGATTTGAAAAGCGAGTCCAATGGCTGTTCCAAATTTATGCAAAGCCTCAAGCTGCTGCTCGTTAGCACCTGCAATACGACCGCCAGCTAGTAGCGAAAAGATAATCAAATCTCCTGTCTTATGCAGATGAATGTACTTTAGCTGGGCAAGATCGGTTAAACCCTGCTCGCCTTCCATATCTGCAATCTGACCGCCAACCATACCACGGGGACCTGCCATTTCCGCCAAATCCTCCACGATGGATAGTACACTCTCCGCAGGGATGCCAAATTTACGCGAGGCTTGTACCACACTGTAGAAAGCATGGGTCAGAAGGGCATCACCAGCAAGAATAGCGGTCGCTTCCCCAAAGACTTTATGATTCGTCAGCTTCCCGCGCCGATAATCATCATTATCCATGGCAGGCAAATCATCATGAATTAACGAGTAGGTATGTACCATCTCTATAGCAGCAGCGACAGGCAGGGCAGCCTCTCGACTTCCTCCCAGTGCTTCACATGCGATAATCACCAGCAGTGGCCGGAGGCGTTTGCCCCCAGCCATAAGTGAATACTTCATGGCTTGCTGCAAATTCTCTGGAACCATCCATTGCGTGGGGAGAATAACCTCTAGTTCATGTGAGACTAGATCGCCTAAGGACTTGATGTAATCCTCCAGCGGCTGACGCAGTGTTTCTCCTTCAGAGTTTCTCTCAAGCTCATGCTCAAAGCGAGTCATCGGCGTCCCCTTCCAGACGTGCACCAAACGGCTTTTTACGCAGTTCTCCGTCCTCTAGGGTAATCATTTCGATCTTACGCTCTACTTGCTCAAGCTTGCTGCCGCAAAGCTGAGATAACTTCATACCTTGCTGAAATAAATCGATGGCCTTCTCCAGGGGAACGTCGCCGTGTTCAAGCTCACGTACGATTTCCTCCAGCCGGTCCATGGCGCCTTCAAAATCAAGTTCCGCTTCCTTCGTCATCGTCTTTGCCATCCTCCTTCATTCCCCATACCTGGCAGTTCAGCTGTCCGTCATTCATCTTTATCACTACAAGATCGCCAAGCTGTACTTCGGTCAGCGATTTGATTAAATGTTCTTCTGCTTCGTCATAGACTAAGCTGTAGCCTCTCGACATAACTTTAAGAGGGCTCAGTGCATCCAGATGACGAATCTCCGCTACATAGCGAGCTCGCTTCTCCTGCAGGCGGGCCTGCATAGCACCCATCAGCTCACGGCGTATGCTTTCGGTGCGCTGACGCGCAGCGGCAACACTGCCGTGCGGATGGAACCGCTGCAGACTATGATGCAGCACAGCTGTGCGCTCGCGGGAACGGCTGAGCCGTGCATCCGCTGAGCGCTGGAGCCGCTCACGCAGCTGATCCAGCCGCTGCGTGTGCTGCATCAGCGAGCGGCGCGGGCCTGCCAGCGCCAGCGAGCGTTCCAGCCCCGCGTGACGCTCGCGTCCGCGCTGGGCGCGTCTTTGCAGCGCTTGGCGCAGCCGCTGCTGTTGCTGGCGAAGCTGCGCAGCTAGCTCGCCGGCGTGCGGCACGGCCAGCTCCGCGGCCGCTGTGGGCGTAGCCGCGCGGAGGTCGGCGGCGAAATCGGCAATCGTGAAATCGGTCTCGTGGCCAACGGCCGAGATGACCGGAATCCTCGATGCCGATATCGCTCGCGCGACTTCCTCCTCATTAAACGCCCATAGCTCCTCGAGCGAACCGCCGCCGCGGCCGACGATAAGCACGTCGGCCTCACCCATGCGGTTCAGCGCTCCAATCGCCTTTACGATCGATGGCGCGGCGCCTTTGCCTTGCACCAGTACGGGATAGATTACAATAGCCACCTGCGGAAACCGCCGTTGGAGTGTAATCACGATATCCCGCACAGCTGCCCCCGTTGGCGAAGTAATGACGCCAATGCACTTTGGAAAGCGAGGCAAAGGGCGTTTACGCACTTCTGCAAACAGCCCCTCTTGCTCAAGCTTACTCTTCAGCTGCTCATAGGCTAAATATAGACTACCAATTCCATCTGGCTGCATATGTGTGGCATAGAACTGGTACTGCCCGTCCCGTTCATATACGGTCACATTACCTCTAGCAATTACCCGAGCACCTTCCTTCGGAATAAAGGGTAGGCGCTGGTTATGAGAAGCAAACATAATCGCCTTGATCCGACTGCTCTCATCCTTTAGCGTGAAATACATATGACCGCTACCATGATGCGTAAAGTTGGAAATCTCTCCGCGAATCCATACATCCGAAAGTAAATTATCCGAGTCTAGCTTCATGCGGATGTAACGGTTGAGTTCTTTTATCGAATAGACCTGCCGCTCTGCCGCCATGAATTCCTACCCCTATTCCAAGCCGTGACGGCGTTTAGCCGCAATCAGCGTGTTGCTCATCAGCATTGTAATCGTCATCGGTCCAACCCCACCCGGAACAGGTGTGATGTATCCGGCAACTTCTTTTGCACTATCATAATCAACGTCACCCGCAAGCTTACCGTTATCCAAACGGTTCATACCCACATCAATGACAACAGCACCCGGTTTCACGTACGAAGCGTCAATGAAATTCGCGCGTCCGATCGCAACAACTAGAATATCTGCTTGACGGCTAATTTCTTGCATATTAGTTGTACGGGAATGGCACATCGTCACAGTAGCATTCTCACGTTGCAATAACAAAGACACTGGCTTACCTACAATATTACTGCGGCCAATGACCACAGCATGTTTACCAGCCATTCCTGTTCCTGTACGTTTGATTAGTTCAATTACACCTGCAGGTGTACAAGGAAGCAGACTGTCAGCACCAATCACTAGGTTACCTACATTTACAGGGTGGAAGCCGTCAACGTCTTTCTCCACGGAGATCGCATCAATAACAGCTTTTTCCTCAATATGCTTAGGCAATGGAAGTTGAACTAGAATCCCATCAATATCATCGCGACCATTAAGCTGCGCTACGAGAGCCAGCAATTCTTCTTGAGTAGTAGACTCATCCAGTTTATGCACTTCCGAATGGAAACCAAGGCTGATACAAGATTTTTCCTTGTTGCGAACATAAACTTGTGATCCTGGATCTTCACCTACTAGAATTACTGCCAGACCGGGCTTCACGCCACGTTTCGCCAGTTCAGCAACCTCCTGGGCAATACCAATACGAATTTCCTCAGATACTTGTTTACCACTGATGATTGCTGCTGTCATGATAGTCTCTCCCCTTTTATATACTTTACTATTGTACAAGCATAAACGCCTTCGGCGTCCTTACGAGGACGGTAAGCGTTTATGCGAGAAATATAAAACATAAAGAATAGGTGAATAACTTATACTTGCTTATATTTTTAAAAATTAAGAATGGTCAGCTTTAATTGTATCTATCTCCTGGATCATCTTACCAAGCACACCGTTTACAAACTTACCGGAATCATCCGTTCCAAAATGCTTGGCCAAATCTATAGCCTCATTCACAGCAACCTTAGCCGGAACATCACTCGCGAACACCATTTCATACGCCGCAAGACGTAGAATTTGACGATCCACACGTGACAGACGGCTCATTTGCCAGCCTTTCAAGTAATGCTCAAGCATATCGTCAATTGCAACCTTGTGCTCCCACACACCGTTTACATGCTCCACCACATAGTGCTTAAGCTGAATTTCGTCCGTAATTACACGCTCGGTTTCATTCTCCTCTGAAGCTTCCTCCAGCAGCATTTCCACAGCTTCCGCGCTCTCTACATCGTTCATTTCCATCTGATACAGGCTTTGGACAATAATCTCTCTCGCTATACGTCTTTTCATGTGTTCCTCCTAAAATCTTATATCGCATTAACATCTTTACTCGAACTTCTATAACGTCCAGCAACCATAAATATAACTTCACACCTCAAGTGTGATAATAATTCAGACTTTAATCACATCGCCTATAATTATTTTAAGCCCAAATCCTTCGAATTCTATCCCTCATCCTTAGAGGATTATTGTCCGATGTCCGTTAAAGATATCTTTCACAATTAAAAAAACCGCAAAGTCTTTCTTCCAGGGGCATTGGACAACACAAACTTACGGCTTCCTGCTCCGGGAAAAAGACTATCGCGGTTCACTTGAAGGGACGCCAGCGTCCGGATAGACGCGTAATCAGCTCCTGCCACTGAAACAGGGGAGCCTCTGCGTTATCCTTTCTTTTGCCGAACGTATATCCGATGAACACTACCAGTGCAAAGAACAACATATCCCAAAAACCGCAAATTAAATATATCAAACCTAGACCAATGCCGAAAGTCACTCCGGCGATTCTACCCCCGTGACTTTCCCATACTTCTTTCCAAGACATAAGGGAAATTCACCTCTATTCCACTCGACTTTTGAAGCTTGGAGACTGCGTGAGGTTAGCAATATATACAGACACATCCGCAACCGGAATACCGGTTGTCTCCTGCACAAAATCATGCACCTGACGTTGCACTTCTGTGGTTAGCAGCGGCAATGAATGTTCACCATCCACTACTGCGCGAATTGTAATTTCAAGGCCCGCCTGAGAAACGCGAATACGCGATTTGAGATCTCTGATTCCCTTCACTTTACCGGCAGCCTTCAGACTCAGATTCTCAATGGTCTCCACTGAAATCTGGATATCCCCATACTCTGTACGCTGATCAACAGAAGGTAAAGAAGCGCGATCACGACGCAAAGAGATGTAGAAAAATCGGATGCTCAGAAGGAACAAGACAACTGCTACTACAATTGCAGTAATATAAGCTGCTGGTCCATTCTCAATCTCCAAAGTTTTAGGAATAGCACCGCTCAAGAGGAGGATGGCAATAACAGATAATATTCCGATACTTAAGCTGTAGACAAACAGCAAAAGTCTGTCCAAAATTTTTGCCACGAGTCTCATAACCTCCTTAAATTAGAGTAAACCCTCGACTTTACTGTCGGGGGTTTATGGAAGAACGACGACTGTTATTTCACGCGAAGAACCGTTTCAGCTTCCTCGTTCTTGTCTACAGTGTTGT
Source organism: Paenibacillus sp. Marseille-Q9583 (assembly GCF_976954365.1). Taxonomy (NCBI): domain Bacteria; kingdom Bacillati; phylum Bacillota; class Bacilli; order Caryophanales; family Paenibacillaceae; genus Paenibacillus; species Paenibacillus sp. Marseille-Q9583. The sequence goes on along the minus strand of NZ_CDRJTB010000029.1, from coordinate 44,338 downwards.
TGTTCTTGAATTGCACATCATGAATATGCACATTCACTTCCACAACAGTCAGACCAGTCATAGTCTCGATGGAACGCTTAACATTACGCTGAATTTCAGCAGCCACTTCAGGAAGACGGTTACCATATTCAATGATTACAGAAACATCCACTGCAGCTTCGCGTTGTCCAACCTCTACTTTAACTCCTTTAGACAAGTTCTTACGTCCGAGAAGCTCAACAATACCACCGGCGAAACCACCGCTCATGCCAGCTACACCTTTAACCTCAACGGTCGCTAAACCTGCGATCACCTCGATCACTTCAGGAGCAATCTGGATCTCACCGATTTCTGTCCGTTCGTATTCTGTCGGCAATGTACTCATTTTAGACTTCACACCTTTCAACAAAGATTCTCATAAATTCAAGCGTAAAGCACGTCTCTTATTAAACATACTATATCATTTGACGAACTTTATGACAAACAAAGCGAAGTCGTCCTAAATTTCATACTCTTCCAGAAACTTGATGTCAAAATTACCATCCAGAAATACAGGATGCTCCAACAGTTTCTGATGGAAAGGGATCGTTGTATGGATTCCCTCCACGGCAAATTCAGCCAAGGCGCGCTTCATCTTTGCAATCGCTTCCTGACGTGTGGGTGCCCATACAATCAGCTTTGCAATCATAGAATCATAGAAAGGAGAAATCGTATAACCAGGGTACGCCGCGCTGTCTACACGAACACCAAGACCTCCAGGCGGCAAATAAAAGCCGATTTTACCTGGTGAAGGCATAAAATTACGTTCTGGATCTTCCGCATTGATACGGCATTCAATCGACCAGCCATTAATCACGATATCTTCCTGTGTAAATGACAAAGGATTTCCTTCTGCAACCGAAATCATTTCCTTGATCAAATCCACACCCGTAACCATTTCCGTTACCGGATGCTCTACCTGAATACGAGTATTCATCTCCATGAAGTAGAATTGTCCATCCGGTCCAAGCAAGAATTCAAGCGTTCCCGCTCCCGAATAATTCACAGCGAGTGCTGCACGAACTGCTGCATTCCCCATCGCTTCACGGATATCCGGTGTAAGTACAGAACAAGGTGCCTCTTCAATCAGCTTTTGGCGACGACGCTGTACGGAACAGTCACGTTCACCTAAATGCACTACATTACCATGCTTATCTGCAATAATTTGAATTTCTACGTGCTTCATACCTGTAAGGTACTTTTCCAAATATACACCAGCGTTGCCGAACGCCTTCTGCGCTTCCTGTTGTGCAGCAGTAATCTGCTTCACCAATGATTCCTCGTCCTCAGCAATCCGAATGCCCTTACCCCCGCCACCTGCGGTAGCCTTAATGATAATCGGGTATCCGATATCACGACCCAACATGACGGCTTCCTCAACATCACCTACCAGGCCATCTGAGCCCGGGATGATCGGAACTCCAGCCAGCTTCATGGTTTCCTTCGCCACAGCTTTATCACCCATACGGTTGATTGCATCTGGAGATGGCCCAATGAAGATAATATTGCAAGATTCACAAATCTCTGCAAAATCTGCATTCTCAGCTAAAAATCCATAACCAGGATGGATGGCATCACATTCTGTTAAGGTGGCTACACTCATAATATTTGTAAAGTTCAGATAGCTGTCCTTGGACGGCATCGGACCGATGCAGTAAGCTTCATCAGCCAACCGGACATGCAGTGAATCCCGGTCGGGTTCCGAATAGACCGCGACGGTGGAAATGCCCAGTTCTCGGCAGGCCCTAATAATGCGGACCGCGATTTCGCCGCGGTTGGCAATCAACACTTTTTGAATGTTCATGCGTTTCCTCCCAAAGTTTTGCGAAGCTTCCGCTCCATAAGTAATCTGCGGTATTTATTCCGGTTTAACCAAGAATAGTGGTTGACCGTATTCTACAAGCTGACCATTCTCGGCCAGTACGGACACGATTTCACCTTTAATCTCCGCTTCCAGTTCATTCATCAGCTTCATCGCTTCGATAATGCATACCGTTGTTTTCTCACCAACACGGTCTCCAACATTAACAAACGATGGCATTTCCGGAGAAGCGGCACTATAAAATGTTCCCACCATTGGAGATACAATTTTATGTAGTTTGCCTTCTGCGACGGCTTGTGGCTGCTGCGCTGGAGGAACCTCACTGATTACTGGATAGGACACTTGCTGCACGCTCTGCGGCTGCGGGGCAGGCGTAAAGGGATAGGCATTATAAGGAGTCGCCTGTACTGCTGTTCCATCAGCTTCAGGGCGATCCGGTTTGCGAATTGCAAGCTTCATTCCTTCGCTTTCGATCTCCAACTCATGTACAGAGGAGGTCTGGTCCAGCAATTTAATTAATTCCTTAATTTCGCTCAACTTGAACATACATTAGTTCACTCCTTCAGCTTTCTCTCGAAGCCACTTCTTAAGCGGACAAGATAACTTTATGTATTATATCATAAACGCTAGAAATGGAAAGAGCCCGGGAGAACCCGAGCTCTTTCGTCATTTTCCCTATAATTTCACGTCTTATTATTTCTCGGAAACGTATTGAACACTAACTTTATCCTGAGACACACTCAGTTCCTTCATTACGAGATCAACGATGCTAACCGCTTGTTTTACATCCAGCTTGTCACTCAGTACAACTACTTTATAGCTGTCCCCAGCTTCTTCCTTCACGATAGCTTCCCCATATTTTTGTTGAAGCTGTTCTTCGATGCCCGTAATTTTAGATTCTTTTTCTTCAAGGTTAAGGAGCTGTTCTTGAGCAACTGCGTTATCAGCAGGCGTCTTCTCCATATCGTTAATCAAAGCGAGTAAGTCTTGTTGGCTCTTTAGATTCTTTTGTTCACGTTCATACAGATAGTTAGTGAACATGCTGCTCGCCGATACACTTTGTGAAGCTACTTCATCCAGGATTTCTTTATCATTCTTAGCAGGGGTTTTGGATGTTGTAGTAGCCGCTGTATCCTTAGCTGCCGTATCCTTAGTTACTGTGTCCTTAGCTGCTGTGTCCTTAGTTGCTTTGTCAGAAGTTTTACTGGAGTCTTTTGCAGCAGTGTCCGTCGAAGCTTTCTCAGAGTTACCGCTGTCTGCTACAGCTTTACTGCTATCATCCTTAACCGCTGTAGTTGCACTGTCATCAGTAGTTGCAGTGGCTGCACTATCGTCAGTGGCTGTAGTGCCGCTAGCGTTATCTACAACACCTCCATCAGCAACAACATCTCCTTGATTGACCACTTCGTTCACAACGATACCTTTGTCGCCAACCGTTGGTAATGCTGCGTTTGCTGTATCTTTTTTCAAGGAGTCTACCTGCATAGTTCCTGCTGTGTCTTTTGGAACCGATGCACCTGAATCTTCAGTAAATAAATAGTATGCCGAGAGTACAACCATCAAACTGAGCATAGAAACCAACCATATTGTTTGTCTTTTGCCATTCATTCTTTATTCCTCCTAAAATTTAATCTAGTGGCTACCTCGGAAGCACTCACTTCTTGACTTTCTCCTGCTACTCTTGTTTGCGTGGTACTACTGAAATGCGCTGGATTGGGACATTCAAGCCTTTTTCGATAGCCTGCTCGATAAGTCCACGAACGACTTTGTTCTCTGCACCTTTGGCAACTACCAGTACGCCGCGTACCTGAGGCTTAATCCGCTTCGTCACAATAGGTGTCTCATCACCCGATTGCGAGTAGGTTACGATTTCGCCATCCCTCGTATATTGTGTCGTGTGACGTTTTCCACCACTGGCATCCGTCTCCTCACTAAGCTGCTGGGAGTCGTTCATATTTCGCACCACGACAATTTCTTCCGTGGATTCCACAGTGACCATGATATCAACGGTACCGACACCAACGATTTTTTCCAAAATCTCCTTTGTCCGGTTCTCCAGTGTCTGTTCAATACTCTCGAACGAGTTAGTCGCTCCAGGATCACTCTGCACCAGCGCCGTTTGGGAGGACTGATTCAGCGGTGGCTCACGCCCCGTATTCTCGTTATCAATCTTCTTTACATTGACGAAGGAATTAAACAGCATAATCGCTGCGCCCAGCAGACCCAGAATGATTAGCCAGCGAAAAGTATGACTTCTCTTCGGACTGCCAGCCCCACCCCCAGCCCATTGCTCCAGCTTTTTCAGCCAATTGCCCACTCCTATCCCTCCTAACATTGATAGTTTAGAAGCTACAGACTCATAACTTGACGTTATTCACAACGCCGCCATCTACTTGGATTACTTTGGGATCCAAATCCCATTTTTGTTCCAACAGCTTTACGATGGATTCCGTTTCACTTGAAGGCGTGTTATTTTCTGTTACATTTCCGTTCACTGCTTTGGGCTCATCTGCAGAAGCTGATCCATTCTCTGGATTCGTACCGATCTTTACTTCTACAGGCTCTACAGGAGCGATTGCAATCGGCGGAGCAGCGGCTGCGCTGGATTTACCGGAAGCCCCTATGGAATTAGCTGTTGCTTGGGACATTGAAACCTTCACTGCAGAGATGACAGGAATGTCTTCATTACCGGAGCCGCCGGATTTCCCCATGCCGAGCGTTACAGTGACATTAACCCCGCGTTTGCCGGTCTCGCTGATGATCTGCTCCCTCATTTGCTCAGCAACCTCTTCTGCGGCCAGCTTTAGACTTTGATCCTGTCGCCCTTGTGCAAGCTTTTGACCATCTGCCAGAATCTTTTCCAAGGAAGGATCTCCACTTCCCCCTCCTGTGAATAAGCCTCCCTCTTTCTCCTGACGCCCCATGGCTATACTCAGCTCGGCTATTGCGTCACCTTTAAGGAGAGAAACGATCGGGCTCAGCATGGTAAGTAAGATCAGGAGGCTCAGCACCAGCCTTGCATATCGCTCCATGGATTTACTTGGGAGCAGTAATTCAACGAATGATGCTAGCAGCACGACAAGTATGATCTCTCGTAGCCAATCGCCCAACCAGCTCATCGTTTCCCTCCTAAAAGTTTTGTTAGCATAGCCATCAGAGAATTCCTTCTTGCAAAACTCGCTACGCAAGCCTAATCAAGCTCACCTCATCATGACGGTTAAATTGCCAGCGGTTAGCATGATCGTGACGGCCATAAAAAACATTAACGATACAGCTGCCAAAGCAGCGAATACGTACACCATGCTTTTTCCGATCGTCTGGAGGCAGACCACAATCGGCGTCTCTCCTAATGGCTGCATTACAGCAGCAGCTACATTGTAGATCAGAGCAAGCACCAGAATTTTGATCGCCGGAAAAGCGCAAAGGAACAAAATGATGATCACTCCGGATAGCCCAATAGCGTTCTTCACCAGTAGTGAAGCTGAGATCACTGTGTCTGTTGCATCTGCGAACATTTTTCCGATGACCGGAACAAAGTTGCCTGTAATATATTTAGCGGCCCGGATCGTAACACCATCTGTCACTGAACTCGTAATTCCCCTGACTGAAATCACACCGAGGAACACAGTGAGCAGTACTCCTAGTAATCCAGCTCCGATATTTCTTAGCAGATTTGCCAACTGGGTCAGCTTGTATTTCTCCGACAATGCACTTACGAGATGTAGCACCGCCGAGAAGAATAATAGTGGAAAGACAATGGTGTGGATCAGTGTGCCAACGGTATGAATCATAAAAACAATTAGTGGATGTGTGACCGAGACGGTAACAATGTTCCCCATGGAAGCTAGTAACGCGAACAGTAGGGGAATCATGGCCATCATAAAATCAATCATCCGGTCGATAGCATCCTTCGCATAACCTATAGCGATATTGAAGCTGTTCACGGCAATAACGAGCACTACCATATAACAGAGCGTATAAGCCACCTTGCTGACCGTTTTTCGCTCAAAAGCGGTTTGTAGCGTCTCCAGTATCATGCTGAGCACACTGACCATGACAATCGTGACCAGCAGCCTTCCGTTGTACAACACCTCATGCCACATAAAACCAAGAAGCCCAGATAATACACCTTGTAAGCTGAGTCCCTTATCCCCTGGAAGCAGCATGTCCATAAGTGATGGTGTTGCACCGTCTGGAAAAAAACCTCCGTAATCCTTCATCAGTTGATCCCAGTACGACTCCACCTTATCTGTTGGCAGATTATTCACCTGACCCTTGACCCACTGGTCTACTGGGGAGGCATTACCGCCCGATCCTGACGCTGGAGAAGCTATGGCCACCTGAGCTGTACCTGCAAACCATAGAATGAAGAAGCATGGGAGCAGCAACAGTATTATTTTTAATTTTGGAGGACGAAAAACACTGCACTTTTGCATAACTTCTCCTCCCTAATCGTTGCTTAGCTTCCTTCAATTGCTTTAAGCAGGTAGCAGCTTCATGACCGTTTCAATAATGATGCTGATAATAGGTACAGCTAGTACCATAATGAGGACTTTTCCTGCGAGCTCTATTTTGGAAGCAATCGATTCCTGCCCTGCATCACGCACAATCTGTGCTCCAAATTCAGCGATATATGAAATTCCGATGATTTTGAACACGGTCTTCAAATAGATCATTTCCATCCCCGATGACTCTGCCACCCGCTCCAGTGTGGAAAGTATCATTCCAATCTTACCGATTAGAAACAGGAAGATCAGAATCCCTGTGGCAGTAGCGAGGAGAAAGGCAAACATCGGTTTTTGTTCCTTCAGCACGAGAATCAATATGGTCGATATCAGCCCTATTCCAACAACTTGAATGATCTCCATAGCACGCCTATTGAAAAAGAAAGATCGTTTTTATTTCCTGCAACAGTCCGTCCAGCATTCGAATAACCATAAATAGCACAACGACGAACCCGATCACGGTAACCCAATGTGCGAAATCTTCTTTTCCCATCTGTTTAAGCACCGTGTGTATCATGGCGATAATTATGCCAATGCCGGCAATTTGAAAAATCGCATTGACTTCAATATTCATTCCTGGCACCTCGCTAAAAGATCAAAATGACGATCAATGCTCCAAGCAGCAGACCCAGGCTTTTACTCAATTTTTCATATTTGCCTTGATCCTCTCTGGCCACCGACTCCTCCTGCTTCAATTGCTGCAATGCTAACGCGATATGAGTGCTCTGATTTGACCTATCGCTTGTACCGAGAGTACAACTGAGCTGGCGGAGAATCTCTTTTTCTGTCCCCTTCAATGCGGTAGACTTCCAATGCGATTCCATAGCCCTCTGGATGGCATCCTGGGCACTTCGGTCATGGGGTGGGCTCATCTCCTCAGCTGTTTTAACAAACAACGTTTTGAGCGGTTCCTTAGACTGAATCCCAATACGCCGCATAGCTTCAGGCAATGGGGTAAAGCCGTACATAATTTCTGTTTCCAGCCGCTGTAGCGCTGCTATCAAGCCTCTGATATGTCTTGGCCTGTCTGCATATTGTTTTGCAAATTGGAGACCTGCTAGCGTACCAGCCAGCACAATCAGAACGGCACCGAATAGCTTAAGCATGTAAATCACCACCTAATCGATCCCCGGGTGAGATAAGAAGTAATCCGCGTTTCTGTCCATCCAGAACACGAAAGGAGAGCCCTGCTTCTGAGCGATGCAGAATGACGTATCTTTCGAACATCTTTTGTTCCAATAGCCCGCCAAGCCCGGGTCTACGAGCCAGTTCTATTACTTCTTTACCGTGAGCCGAAGCAACGACTGATATTCCAGCATGCAGCGCTTCAGTGACTGCTTCAGCGTCTTCAGGACGACCAATCTCATCAGCGATCAATACATCCGGTGACAAGGAACGAATCATCATCATCATGCCTTCAGCTTTGGGACAGCCGTCGAGGATATCTGTGCGCGGTCCAACATCAAAGGCGGGAATCCCGCGTCTGCTTCCGGCAATCTCAGAACGTTCATCGACAATCCCCACCTTCAAACCGGGTCTTCCGCCTTCACGCTTCCCCAAATCTCCTAAGGAGATCTGTCTTGCGATATCGCGAAGAAGTGTTGTCTTCCCGTGCTGTGGAGGAGAGAGGATCAAGGTATGCATCATTCGCTGCCGTCCCTTGTCCAGCAGATAAGGTAGCACTTTATCTGCGACTCCAGGAACCTCACGGGCTATGCGGACATTGAAGCTTGTAATGTCGCGTAGATGCTCCACACCACCACCACTCAGCACCGTCCGACCAGCAAGTCCTATTCGATGGCCGCCAGGAATCGTAATAAATCCCTTTCTCAGCTCTTCTTCCATCGTATACAGTGAATGGTTGCTGATCAGATCTAGCAGTCTATGAGTGTCCTCCCGATCCGGCCTATAGGCTTCTTCCGGCCTTTGCGTTACGCTGCCATTTGCTCTAAGAAAGTGATATTTACCTGAATAATTAATCTCCAGCGGACGACCTTCACGGACCCGAATCTCTTCCACCATTCCAAGTAGCGGAAGGGGAAGGCACTTTAATAGTGCTCTTACTTTTTCAGGAAACAATTGCAACCAATCATCTGCCATACAAAGTACCCCCAAGTTGTCCTCTATCTAATTGCTTTATTCCATATTTATGCTTGTACGCGCTCAATATGCCTATCATCTATCATTTTTTTAGAATCCCGATTAAGAGAAAGGCTACACCGCAACCGACCCAGCCCAGTTTGCTCCAGGACAACTGCTGAGCCATCCCTGTAAGTCCGATCGCTGTCGTCAATATCAAGATCGTCGGGCCTACCAAAGCTAGTCCAGAATTGACTGCAAGCGCCTTGTCTACCTGATTCAACCGCAGCATAATCAGTGCAGCTATAATCTCCGCACTACCCGAGAACAGCCGAAGAGTCGCCATCCAGCTTACATACTTGTCCAATCCACTCCACTCCTAACTTTTACTATTTCACACAGAATGATATTCAGGGCTTGTTTGTCCTTCTCTTATCCATGGATATGCGATAATTACTCACTTTAGACAAGGAGAAATGACAGAATTGCAAGTCCAACTGTGAAAGAGTTCATAGTACACACCTATATAAATAAATATAATCAGTACGATAAAATTATTTTTTACGAACACTTCCATCTGTGGTATCCTTGTTAATTGGAAATATAGTGGGTTTATATTTTCAAAAAGAGCAGACTATAAAGACATAAGAAAAAGAGGGGATTTGTGTCATGCAAGTTCGAAGTTACGGGTTACCGCAAAACATGCGGACCGTAGTCAGACCACTCAAGGAAGTAGCTATCATTATTTTTTCAGCCTTTTTAATTGCAAGCGGGATGCGATTGTTTCTAATTCCTCATCAGCTTCTGAGCGGTGGGGTAGCAGGGGTGGCTTCAGTCGTCGGTTATTTAACGGATCCGAAGTACATTTCTAAGCTTTATTTTGTAATAAACCTTCCTTTAATTGTCTGGGGATTTATTGCAGTGGGGAAAAAGTACATCTTACTAAGCTTGCTTTCCGTCGTGGCCACCACCTGGTTCATTACCATTATTCCTGAGGTGCAAATGACCAAGGACCCCATTCTTGCAAGTATTTTCGGCGGAGTAATTATTGCTGGGGGCGTTGGTTTTTCTCTCCGTACTGGGGGCTCTTCTGGGGGATTTGATATATTAGGCTCGATTATTTCACGTAAACGGGATATTCCCATGGGGAATGTCATGTTCTTAATGGATGGATTAGTTATTCTGAGTTTAGGCTTCTTTAAAAGCTGGGATTCCGCCTTATACGCTATGCTCTGCATTTTTGTAAAGAGTAGAGTAGTCGATATGATCCATATTCGCCATGTGAAGCTGACCTGCTTTATCGTTACCAAAGAACGGGAGATGATGCTGACCCGTCTCAGAGAGTTACCTCATGGCATCACTGTCGTCAATGCAGAGGGTGGATACAGTCATGAGGGAAATACCATGCTAATGACAGTAACGACTCGGTATGAACTTGCAAATCTGCGGAGAACTATTCTTGAAGCAGACCCAAGCTCCTTCGTCAATGTTGTGGAGACTGTAGAGATTCAGGGCCGGTTCAAACGATTAGGATAAATTCAGGGACCTACCTCCCTTGCTGTTATATATATGAAAAGGGATGCCCCGCAGCCGCTTGGCTGTAAGGCATCCCTCTTTGTTTACTCAGCAGCTCTTATCGGCGATCTTTAGGACCTCCGACGAAAGCCTGCTCTGTTGTATCGAGATTGTAGGCGGTATGAAGCGCCTGTATGATTGATGGCAAATTGCCTGATTCAATAACGCAAGATACTTTGATCTCAGAAGTGCTGACCATCTTGATGCTTACACCCTCTTGGGAGAGTACATCAAACATTTGAGCCGCTACCCCTGGATGGCTGACCATACCAGCACCAACGATGGATACCTTCACCAGGTTATCCTCGGAGGTAACTTCACGATAAGGCAAAGTTTTATGAATTTCTTTAATAACTTCCTTCGCCCGATCCAGCTCATCAAGAGAAACTGTAAATGAGAAGTCAGCCTGCTCATTCTGTACACCACTTTGTACGATAATATCTACGTTAACGCCCTCTTCAGCAAGCTTGCCGAAGACCTGAGCGAGTACACCTGGTACATCAGGAACTCCAAGAATACTGACACGTGCTACATTCTTATCAAATGCAATACCACTAACTACGATTCCCTGCTCCATGCTTGTTTCCTCCTTCACAACAGTACCTTCATTATGATTAAAGCTCGATCTAACGACCAGCTTAACTTGATGACGCTTAGCGTACTCCACTGCACGTGGATGTAATACAGCTGCTCCCAGATTGGCAAGCTCCAGCATTTCATCGTAAGAGATTTCCTTCAGCTTACGTGCCGTCTTCACGATACGTGGGTCTGTGGAGTAGATACCATCTACATCGGTATAGATCTCGCATACATCTGCTTGAATAGCAGCAGCCAATGCTACAGCTGTAGTGTCCGAACCACCGCGGCCTAATGTGGTGATCTCACCGTCCACAGTCATTCCCTGAAAGCCTGCAACGATCACGATCTGTTCACGCTCCAAAGACGCTAATACACGACGCGGGTCAATTTCATTGATACGAGCTCTGCCGTGAGTTTCGTCTGTTCGGAATCCAGCCTGCCATCCTGTATAAGAAACTGCATTCCGCCCGATCCCATGTAGGGCAATGGACAATAAAGCGACGGAGATTTGTTCACCTGTCGTCATCAACATATCCATTTCACGTGCGGGCGGCTGCCCGTTTAGTTGCTTCGCCGTATCGATCAAATCATCTGTTGTATCCCCCATTGCAGATACAACCACAACGCAGCGATGTCCCTCATCTTGCTTGTCTGCGATGCGCTTAGCGACGCGTTTCATTCGTTCAGTGTCGCCGACGGAGCTGCCTCCGAATTTCATAACATAAAGTGACAAAGTCCCATTCACTCCCCATATCGGTCTATGTAGTTGCTTCTAATCGGTTTCCCGCTTTAAATCAGTATAATACGAAAACAGTGCCTTGCGTTAATGGTTTCATAAAAAATTTATTAAATTTCCCCGCTGTGAAAAAAAAGATAAGGTCAGCATCTGCCCTTCAGCTGTGCTTATTTTACTCAACTTCCAGTATTTTAATGTAGGTTTCCATTGCATCTTTATCCGTTACTGTTCATAAAAAAACCTCCACCGTATAAACGGGGAGGCTCTTCTGGTAATATCTAGGTTATTGGTCTGTTTCCTACGCGCGGGAGATATATTTACCTTCACGAGTATCAACCAGCAAGATGTCTTCTTCGTTGATGAACAATGGAACCTGAACACTATGTCCGGTTTCAAGCTTGGCCGATTTCGTAGCACCTTGAGCCGTGTTTCCTTTAACGCCAGGTTCAGTTTCAACAACCTTCAACTCTACGCTGGTAGGAAGGTTGATCCCAAGAATCTCACCTTTGTAACTAACGATGTTTACAGTCATGTTCTCTTTAAGGAAATTCAATTCCCATTCCAATTGCTTTTCGGACAATTCGAATTGGTCATAAGTTTCGTTATCCATGAATACGTGGTCCGATCCACTGGCATAGAGATATTGTACACCACGGTTTTCGATAATAGCACGGCCAATCGTTTCACCTGCACGGAATGTACGCTCTACTGTATTACCGTTACGCAAGTTCTTAAGCTTGGAACGAACAAATGCTGCGCCTTTACCTGGCTTAACGTGTTGGAAATCAATAACGGTAAAAATATCTCCCTCTACCTCTACGGTCAAACCTGTTTTAAAATCATTTACTGAAATCACTAAAAATCCCTCCAAAATTTATAATCAATCTAATACATCACACTTACTTACAGTACTGTATATTCTTTAGACGAATGAGTCAGCAGTGACATTCCGCTCTCCGTGATCACAATGTCGTCTTCAATACGTACTCCGCCAATTCCCGGCAAATAAATACCAGGCTCCACAGTTACGACCATCCCCGGCTGCATAATATCGTCGCTAAGTTTGGACAAACGCGGCCACTCATGAACTTCCATTCCAAGTCCATGGCCTGTGCTGTGTCCAAATTGTTCACCATATCCGTAGCTAGCAATGATATCACGTGCCAAGGCATCACATTCCCGTCCAGTCATACCCGGCTTGATATGTGCTAAAGTATGTAGCTGAGCTTCCAGCACAATATCATAGATCTCTTTCAACTTCGGATCCGGTGCTCCGAGTGCGATGGTTCTTGTCACATCTGAGCAATAGCCATCAAGTAATGCACCGAAATCAAGGGTAATGAATTCATTGCCTTGAATTACACGGCTACTTGCTACGCCGTGTGGCATGGACGAGCGTTCACCTGAAGCAACAATCGTATCAAACGATGAAGAAGTTGCACCATGGGTACGCATATAAAATTCCATTTCCAAATCAACATCGCGCTCAGTCATGCCCGGCTTGATCACATTCAGAATATGACTGAATGTAGCATCGGCCAGATCTGCTGCACGTTGCATAACGGCAAGCTCTTCCTCATCCTTGAACATACGAAGGTCTTCCACAGCTTTGGAAATTGGAACTAACACTGCCGGCTTAAGTGCTTCTGCATATGAGGTGTACGCGCTGAATGAAACATCATCCTGTTCGAAACCGATACGTATCTCTTTACCAGAAGGCAGAAGCTCGCGAACTGTATCAATGAACTTAGTTGTATGTTCTACAACTTTAACCCCCATTGCTTGGTCCGCGGCCTGTGTCATATACCTGAAGTCAGTCAGCAGATAACAATCATCACTTGTCACCAGTACATAACCGGACGATCCGGTAAATCCACTTAAATAGCGGCGGTTATAACCGCTAGTTATCAACATTGCATCCAATCCTTGATCCTGCAAAACCTTACGCAGCTTGGAGACACGCTTGTTACCCATTTTCATTCTCCTCTCGAAATAGCCACATTGTATTTTAACATAGGGATATCCCCTTGAGAAGTTTTTTCGCGCCGTTAGGCAAGCGCTGTACTTTGCTCACGCTTCCGTTCGTCCGTATACTCGATCGCTGCTGTATATCCAATGAACATTCCCCATAGCAGAAAAATGCAGAACTCACTAATGACAGAGTTCCACGGCAGCTTGAATGGGGGCTGCATAAGAAACATCTGCGAGCCGGGAATAAATATAATCGCCCACCATAAAACGCCGTAGACCAGGCCTGGCCAAGGTCCCTTCAGCTTACGGAGAAGCAGTACATACAGCATGGAGGCGATGACCGAAAATACAATAAACATCATATATCCCACGAAATGTCCAAATGCTGTTGTCAAAAACGCATGCCTGAAAAAAGGCTCTGCGATAAAGCCAGGGCTTACTTTGGTAAAACTGAACCAATAGACTAGCCAATGAAGCCCACCCCAAATTAATCCTGCAAAAAAACCTAATTCGAGTGCAAAAAGCCAAATATTTGTATGCCCCGATTGTTGTTGATGAGATTTGCTCATGAAATGGCCTCGCTTTCTTTATTTTTAATGCCGATTTATCTCTCGTTCTCTCTAGAAGATAGTATGTACAGCAAAAGGCGATCCAACTAGTAATGTCTTCAAAAATTAGTTACAATGTATTATATAAATCATATTAAATACGAGAAGGTGAATTGGTTGTCCCAGGAAACTCCCAGTTACGGCGGCCAAGCCGTCATTGAAGGCGTCATGTTCGGCGGTAAGCATATCAATGTAACAGCCGTGCGACGCAAGAATCAGGAAATCACATTTTTAGAAGTACCCAAAAGCGATAAGAGCTGGGTCACGAAACTGCGCAAGATTCCGCTGCTTCGCGGCCTTGTCAGTATAATAGATGCCAGCGCTAAAGGCTCTAAGCACTTGAATTATTCAGCCGAATCCTACGCTGAAGATGAATTGGAACCGGAAGATATCGAGAAGGAAAAAGCGAAGCCGAAGAAAAAGGATGAGGGCTGGAGCCTTGGAATGATTTTTGGGGTTGCTGTAATGGGTATTCTCTCCTTCTTGTTCGGAAAGCTCATTTTTACGCTTGTTCCGGTATTTGTAGAGGATTTTTTATTTAAAAATGTATTTGATAACTACGTACTGCACAACCTCATAGAAGGCGGCATCAAAATGATTCTCTTGCTGGTCTATTTATGGGCGATTTCTCAAACACCTGTGATCAAGCGACTGTTCCAGTATCACGGCGCCGAACATAAAGTCATCAGCGCTTTTGAAGCAGGCGAAGAACTGACTGTTCAGAACGTTCAGAAATACAGCCGTCTGCATTACCGCTGTGGAAGTAGCTTTATGATGCTGACGATTATCCTCGGTGTGATCATTTACTCCGTAGTCCCATGGGATAATCTTTGGGAACGAGTGATCCAGCGGATTATCTTGTTGCCAGTCGTAATTGGTGTATCGTTCGAAGTTCTAAAGGGAACCAATGCGGTAAGAGAAGTACCAGGCCTTAAATATCTGGGTTACCCTGGATTGTGGCTGCAACTCCTTACAACCAAAGAGCCAAAAGACGATCAGGTAGAAGTATCTATTGCCTCTTTTAACCGTATGCGTGAGCTTGATGCTGCGATTGAAGCAAGAGGATATTCGGAGGCAAGTGTGTCAGGCGGCATATTGGATCCTGCGAAAGGATGAGTGATCTATGATCAGGCATGCTTTAATTTTTTGGATTACGGTTACGCTTGCGATTTTCGGTTTTGTGATTGGAGTCTTGACTGAGCCCTTCTTTACGCTGTCGAAGCTGATTCTCCCCCTAGTACTGTTAGCAATTATTTATTATGCTTACAAAAAAATGGGACCAGGCAAATACGCTCGTAGCAGCAGTGGATCTAAGGTTAAAGTGAAGCCTTCCCAGAAGACCATGTCAAAGGTAGCAGGAATTCGTAAGACTCAAGCTGCACCAGGCAAACGCAAAAGCTATCCTTTCCAAGTGATCGAAGGAAGTAAAGGGAAAAATGACGATCAGCTTCCGAAGTATCACTAACTTCATAAGAACTCCAAAAAGCATCTCCACGTTTTAAGTAACGTGTGGGATGCTTTTTTCTCATATGGATACCTCGCTCGTTATCTTGGTCGCCACTCCTTAAAGAAATCTTCTCCTGCTTTAAGTCCAGCAGCATACATTTCATCGCTTTGCGCTTTTGTAATTTCAAATTGAGTCGTCCCAATCCCAAGCGTAGGAATTTTTACCGTACGAACAAATTTATCCCCTTCAATAAACTTCTCATCATGAGCAGAGAGCATGGTGGTTACCATAGCTTGGAGCATACTGAATGGTCCTCTAATTGTATGCGGCTGTGGATCGGTCTTACCTACCGTTTGATAACCTACCGTAGGAATTCTGCTCCCAGGTTGTTTGCTCCCATTATTCTTGCTGTCAAATAGCCACAAAGGAAAGTTACTCAAGAGCCCACCATCTACAACATACACAAACTGCTCGGCAAAGGATTTCCCTCTTGCTGCCTGCCCGTTTAGTCTTAACCTCACAGGATCAAAAAAATAAGGAATGCTGCAGCTCATTCGTACTGCCTTGGCCACTTCAAAATGCTCCGGAGAGATCCCATACTGCTCCAAGCCATCTGGCAAGACCAATATCCTTCCATTTGTGATATCGGATGCGATGATAGATAATTTACCGGCAGGCAGATCACGGAAGGTGATGATCCCCTTTTTTAGTAATAATGCTCTTATCCAGGACTCCAAGGCTTCCCCAGAATATAATCCTTTCTTCAATAACACTCGCAGCGCAGGGCCAACGATAGCCGTATTATAAATGGGACCTCGCTTCAGAAACGATGAAAAGGATGTTCCTTGAATTATCCGACACATTTCCTCCCCTTCATAGCCCGCTGCTAGTAAAGTGGCTACAATCGAACCTGAGGACGTTCCTGCTACCCTTTTAAAAGTCCAGCCTGCCCTTTCTGTAGCTTCAACTGCTCCCGCAAGAGAAATCCCCTTTACGCCTCCTCCTTCAAATACAGCGTTAATCTCCATACACAAAAATCCCCCGTTCTCATAGATTCTATTGCTTATCTATGAGCACGGGGGAACATTCATGACTCCTTATGAATAACAGCTAAACTATTAGGATTTAAAATAAAAGGTCAGTAAGCTCGACAATCCGAACGGATTGCGGACTACGACGTCATTCGCTCTAAACATAATACTACCTGCAACCTCTTCGTACTTCTCATTATATTTGAGCTGATTAATAATTTGATCTCCACTTTGCCATTCAGCCTTTTGATCACTGGCTCCGACCTTATAACCAGCTAACCCGATGTAGAGTTTAACATTCGTATTCTCGACTTCTTTTACCCACCAATCTACTAACTTGTCATAACGAGCTGTGCTAAAGGACAAACTCCAATAAATTTGCGGAGCGACATAATCAATCCAGCCCTGCTTAATCCATGTCCGAACATCCGCATACATGCTGTCATAAGCAGATACCCCTGCAGTCGTGTCCGAACCTGTACTATCATTTTTAATATTTCGCCATACTCCAAAAGGACTGATTCCATAAGAAGCCTTTGGCTTCACCTTATGAATCTGTTCTCCCAACTGACGGACAAATTCATTAATATTATCTCGACGCCAATCAGCTTTAGAAAGCTTTTTCGAATTATAGGTAGAATAAGCAGCATCATCAGCAAAAGTAACATTTGAAGGATAAAAGTAATCATCCAAATGAACACCATCGATATCGTAACCTTTAACGACTTCCATCACCGTGTCGATGATATGCTCACGAGCCTCCGGAATACCTGGATTAATGTATTTCTTACCATCGGCATTCACAATCCATTCTGGATGTTCTTTTGCCACATGGTTACTTGCTAACGCTGAGGTGGAAGCATCCGTCGTTGCACGGAATGGGTTGAACCAAGCATGAAACTGCATGCCGCGGGAATGCGCAGCACTGACCATATAGCTTAGAGGATCATATCCAGGATTCTTCCCTTGTGTACCCGTCAATACCTTAGACCAAGGAACTAAAGTCGATGGATATAGACTATCTGCTGAAGGTCTAACCTGAACAAATACAGCATTAAAGCCAACAGCCTTTAGCTTGTCTAACAAATTATCAAACTCCTGCTTTTGTTTCGCTTCATTTCCTGCCGAAGACGTTGAAGGCCAGTCCAGGTTGAATACGGTAGAGATCCAAGCCCCCTTCATCTCCTTACTAGTCGATCCACCAGGGATAGTCGGTATCGTTGGCACTGTTGGTGTCGTTGGTGTCGTTGGTGTCGTTGGTGTTTCTGGATCGACAGATTGTGGTGGTTCAGTGTTGGAGATCAAGGAAATATGCTTATTAATCTGATCCCATAACACCTGCAGTCCCAATTGCTCACTTACAAAACGAATGGGTACCATTACCCGCCCCTGCTTAATCTGCACGGATGTATCCAGCGCTACCGAAGTATCGTTTACCCATGCATTTTTCAGGCCACTGGTTAACTTGAGAATCGTATCTCCTTGAGTGATCGTTACAGTCTTACTATTTTGATTCCATACTACGCCGGCATTTAATCCTTTACTGATCACACTAATTGGCACCATCGTCACATTGGAAGTTGTGATATACGGAGGCACATCACTAACCAGCGCCTCTCCATCCAGTTCAATCGTAATTTGCACCGCTGCCGCGCGTACACCAGGAGACCATAAAGGCAGAAACAACATAAGTACTAACAAGCTCAACATCCATTTACGATAATTCATAATTCCTCCCCAAATCTAAAAAATATGTACCCAAAAAATAAGAAAAAACGGATAAATCCTTCAAGCAGATGAGAGAATGCCTCCTTCTAAGAAGGTGGTCTCTGTTTCTGCAAAAAATATAAGAAGTACCGAATAAAACTCATACTCTCTTATATTTTTAAAAGGACTGTATCCGTTTTGACGCTAAAAACTGGGAAAGGTTGCACTAAACAAAATAGAAACGGCTATACTATCCACTGATTATGCTCACGAAAGCCTTGCTGCGCATAACTTTTAGGACAGTATCCGTTTCGGGAAAAACATTTCAAGAATCGCTTGTCAGTTCGTTGTGAATCGCATATAAAGTCTGTACACGTTCTTCATCGCGGCGGAAATATTCTACCAATGTTTCAATACGCGTAATCGAATCCCAACTTAAGTGGTGCTCGATTCCTTCAACATCATTATAAATGTATTCCTGCTGTACTCCGATCAATCCGAGGAATTCCTCCAATAGTTGATGACGATCAACCAGACGTTTTCCTACTTTTTTCCCTTTGTTGGTTAGGACAAGCCCACGATATTTCTCATAGATGAGATATTCGTCCTTATCCAGTTTTTGGATCATCTTGGTCACAGAGGAGGGGTGTACTTCCAGTCCCTCGGCAATATCTGAGACCCGCGCATAACCTTTCTCATCTATGAGCTTGTATATGCGCTCCAAATAATCCTCCATGCTGGGTGTTGGCATTAAACTTTACCTCTTTTCTATAATGAGCATGGCGCCGGGCCAAACCTTGCTCTAACAATGATACATGTTTCTAACGCACCTTGGCAAGTCCTTCAAAGGAACTTACAGATGAGTTGCACATGTTTACCATGCTTCTATTGGGGCTGAGTTAGACATAATAAACATACTCGTCATTCAAAAGGAGCGTGAATTTATGACTATAGTGACTCCAGAGCCCTCTACTGTAAAAAGACCCAGAAAACCTACTGCACTTTTTCTTCCAGAGCTTGTTTTCTTTGAACCGAATGCTTTAAATTACCCTAAAGGTGAAAAAATAATGGAATGGGTAAAGGCTAACAATATCCCATATCGTATGACCACATCACATAATCGTATTATGAATTTCCCTGGTGAAACTGAGGTCGAGCAATATAAAATTGCCAAAAGAACGCTTGTTGTCGGCCTACGCAAAACTTTGAAATTTGACCAATCCAAGCCATCGGCTGATTATGCTATTCCCATTGCCACCGGCTGTATGGGGCACTGCCATTATTGCTATTTGCAGACTACCTTAGGAGCAAAGCCCTACATTCGCGTATATGTAAACACAGGTGACATTATAGATGCTGCCAAAAAATATATTGAGGAGCGCAATCCAGAAATCACCACTTTTGAAGCTGCCTGCACATCAGATCCTTTAGGACTTGAGCATATTACCGGCTCTCTGGCAGAACTAATTACATTTATGGCAAAAGAACCCCTTGGCCGTCTGCGCTTTGTGACCAAATACCAACATGTTGAACCACTGCTTGCTTTGGAGCATAACGGACATACCCGAGTTCGCTTCAGCGTCAACGCAGATTATGTAATCAAAAATTTCGAGCCTGCCACCTCCCGCTTTGAGGAGCGTATTGAAGCCGCTGGAAAGGTAGCACGGGCGGGTTATCCACTTGGCTTTATCATTGCTCCAATTATTTGGTATGACGGCTGGCAAGAAGGTTATGCTGAGCTACTGGCCAAGTTAGCCCAGACCCTCCCCCCTGAAGTCGGAAAAGGATTAACCTTCGAAATGATTCAGCATCGATTCACCAAAACCGCTAAGACGGTTATAGAGAAGCGCTACCCCAAATCCAAGCTAGAAATGGACATGGAGAAGCGTAAGAAAAAATGGGGACGCTGGGGACAAAATAAATATGTCTATCCAGATGAACAGCAAACCGCCCTGCGAGAGTTTATCACAGAGCGGATATTCGAACATTTTCCAGAAGCAGGAATTGATTATTTCACTTAAAAAATGAGCCAATCTGGTGTGATTCCCTGTAGCCAAACTGTGATCCGAAACATTTGATCTGTAAAGAGCAGAACGCCCATAAATACCATGAGAACGCCACCAATCTTCATCAGCACATTTGAATATTTAAGGATACGTCTGGCTCCTCCAAGAAAGAAGGCTAAGACAAAGAATGGCAATGCGAACCCTATGCTATAAGCCGTAATTAACGTAAACCACGTGCCAGGCTCACTTGCAGAAAGTGCGATAATCGCAGTCAAAATCGGTCCAATACATGGAGACCAGCCCGCTGAAAAACCGATCCCAAAAATAAAGGATCCCACATAACCCGCCGGCTTCCATTTTAAATCAAGCTTACGTTCGCGAAGTAGAAATTGCGGCTGAAAGATCCCAAGCAAAAATAATCCCATCACAATAATCAAAATCGCCGATAATTGCCGGATCAGATCACGCTGTCCATTAAAAAATTGTCCAAATAGTCCTGCACCAAATCCCAAAGTGTAAAAAACCGCTGAAAAACCTAAAATAAAAGCCAATGTATGGGTTATTGTGCGTATACGGACCTCTTTGGTATTGCTGCCTGACTTCAATTGCTGAACGGATAATCCGGTAATATACGATAAATAAGAGGGATAAAGCGGTAAGCAGCAAGGTGATATAAACGATGCTACCCCTGCTGCTAAGGCTATTCCTGCATTGATATTAGACAAGGTAGCGGCTCTCCTTCCAGCATTCGAGTCACTTCAGGGCATACCCTATATTTTATTCGCTGTTTATGCTGGCAAACCCTTTTTACCAATCAAAGTCAACACTAATAGTGATATGAGTAAAAGCACAATGGTTGCACCAGGGGCCAGATTCCAAACTCCTGCAACCACTAGTCCGCCTACAACAGCAATTTCCGAAATGATGACGGATAGAATGACCGAGGATTTAAAGCTTCGAGATAACAATAAGCTGATGGCCACAGGAATGGTCAGTAGAGCTGATACTAGCAAAGATCCAACAATTTTAATCGCAGTACTGATTACAAGCGCCGTCAGAATGGTAATCAACATGTTAAGCAGCTTCACTGGGAGTCCGCTGACACTCGCAGCATCCTCTTCAAAGCTAAGTAAGAAGAACTCCTTAAAGAACAGCGATACTACTACTACAACTGCTATCGTTACGATCCCTACTACGATTAAATCGGTATTGTCTAGCGTATAAATGCTACCGAACAAGTAACTCATAACATCTGCATTATAACCTTTTCCTAAAGTGAAAAAGAGTGAGGCTAAAGCCACTCCGCCCGACATAATTATGGCTATCGAGAGCTCTGCATAACTCTTATAAGCCTTGCGCAGCTTCTCTATCGCGAAGGAAGCCACCACTGCAAAAATAAGACCTGCTCCCAGCGGGTAAAATCCTGTCAAAAAACCAAGTGCCACACCGGCAATCGTAACATGAGCCAGCGTATCCCCAATCATAGATAAACGTCTGAGCACAAGAAAAACGCCTATAAGCGGCGCTGTAATGCCTATCAGAAGACCGCCCGCAAGCGCTCGCTGAAAAAAATCGCTAAATAAAATTCCCAACTTTAACTCTCCTTCATAGAACAATTGAAACATTTTTAAAGCTTTTATTAAAATCTTATTTTTGATCCCTCCCAAACCCTCCCTTCCAAGGGAGGGCCCCAAGGGCTCTGCCCTCTGGACACCCGTCAAGTCAACTAGCGTAGGAGGTGGGGTTACTTAACTTAGATAAATCGGGGAAAGATCGCTTTCGCCCCTTTTGGGGCACGCTTACAGCGTCGCTGTATCTAGATCTATGACCTAAGAGAGCGTGTGCTGAAGGTTCTCTTCCGTACAATTCTGCAAATCATGAGAATGACGGGAGAAAAAGTTAATCTTACCGTTCGTTTGCACAGGTTCATTCCCTAAGTAATTCTTAATCATGTCAATATCATGCGACACCATTAGGAATGTCATATGATGATGGGCGTGCATATGTGTAATTAATTCAAAGAATCCTGCTTGTGATTCAGCATCAATACCGACTGTAGGCTCATCCAAAATCAGCAGATCCGGATGGTTGATCAACGCACGTGCTAGAAATACACGCTGCTGCTGACCGCCTGACAGCTGGCCTACTCTTTTCTCCGCAATATCCTGTATCCGCATCACTTCAAGTGCATCTTCGCACTGACGATGCTGAGCCTTTGATACTCTTCGAATAAGATTCTTGTTGTTGTACAAACCAGATAGCACTACTTCACGCACCGTTGCTGGAAACAGCGGGTTGAAGGCGTTCTTTTGTGGAACATAACCTATCCGTTCCCAGTCTTTAAACTTGCGGACAGGCGTTCCAAATAATTTGATTTCACCACTGCTTGCCGGAAGCAAACCGACGATCATCTTCATCAGTGTTGTTTTACCAGCGCCATTAGAACCAATGATACCAAGGAAGTCTCGTTCTCTTACACTATAGTTAAGATTCGAGATCACCTTCTGTTCACCATATGAAAAAGATAGATCCTGTATATCGATGATATGCTGATGGCAGTCCAAGGATACCGATTGCATGCTTTAGCACCGCCTTTTCCTTATACTTTCCTTTTTATTGTAAAGCCATAATCAGATTTTGCAAATTTTTCTCCATCAAGGTGAAGTAGTTATCCCCGTTCTTTTCTTGCTCCGCAGTAAGACCCTCCACCGGATTAAGAACCATAGTAGACACACCAGCTTCAGCCGCTAACGTCTTAGCCAGTTTATCGGAGACAAGCTCTTCAAAAAAGATGTATTGAATTTTCTCCTCTTTAACCATCTTCGCCAGGTTTACTAAATCCTGTCCACGCGGCTCAGCGTCTGGGGATAATCCCATAATCGCATGCTGCTCAAGCTTATAGTCACGAGCAAGATAGGCAAAAGCTTGATGCGAAACTACAATTTTGTGGTTAGGCAGTTTGGTAAGCTCCTGTTCAAATTTACTATCCAAAGCCTGTAAACGTTCAGCTAGCTTATTGTAACGCTCTTCATAACCATCTTTATGATCAGGATCCACAGATTGAAGGCTTTCTTTTATATTGCGCGCCATGATGATCGCTGATTTCGGACTTACCCAGGTATGTGGGTCCGTATGAAGGCTGTCCTCAGAAGAATGGCTATTATGATCAGCATCATCTTCGTGATGATCCTCTTCGCCGCTTCCCCCATGATCATGTCCGTCATCTTCATCGGTCATTATTAAATCAACACCTTTACTTACTTCAACAGCTTCCACTTTACTGCTACTATCAAGTCCTTTTAGAAAATTAGGAACCCATCCCTCAAGCCCTGCTCCATTGTACAAGAATAATTGCGCTTTGGAGGTGTTGACAATATCCTGACTGCGTGGTGTCCAATCATGCGGCTCTACACCAACCGGAAGAAGATTAATGGCATTTATATCATCTCCACCAATTTCCCGAGTAAACTCATAAATAGGATAAAAAGTAGTTACAACATTTACTTTCCCTTCAACTATACTTCCACTGCTCTTAGGTCCACATGCAGTGAGTGTAAATACAAGCACCAATGCAAGTATAAGCAGACTTATTCGTGACTTCATAGCAACCATTAAATTGATCTCCCTCTCAAATCGTAATCTTTACTATTAGAAGTATAATAGTAATCATTACGATAAGTCAACAATAAATCCTAATAAAATGATTCTGAATTTTGTCCCTGCTTATACGTTGAAAAAAGGAATGTTCCCACAGCCTATCCGGCTGAAGGAGCATTCCCTTGCTTATATAACAATTACATATATAGATTCTACATAACGAATCTTACTTCACAATAGCTCCATTTGGCATGCTATCTGGAACTGTGGCGATGGTTAACTGATCACCTTTAGAAGCCGCTAAAATCATCCCTTGGGATAATTCTCCGCGCAGTTTCACTGGCTTCAGGTTCACAATACAAATCACTTTTTGGCCTACCAGCTCTTCCGGTGTGTAAAACTTCGCGATACCAGAAACGACTTGACGCTGCTCATAACCTAGATCCAGCTGCAGCTTCAGCAGCTTGTCGGCTTTCTTCACAGGTTCAGCTGCAATGACCTGAGCTACCCGAAGCTCAGCCTTGGCGAAATCGTCGATGCCGATCTCTTCTTTATGCTCTTCCTCAGGCTCGGATACCGCAGGAGCCGCAGGTGCTGCTTCGGTCGCTTCAGCAGCCGGTTTACCAGCGCCCATGGCTTCGGCGATATAAGCTACCTCTTGCTCCACATCCAGGCGTGGGAAGATTGGGTTGCCTTTCACCAGCTTTGTTCCTGCCGGAATCAGACCAAAGGTCTTACCGCTGTCCCATGTCGTTAATTCACCAACTTCGATGCCAAGCTGTTCCCAAATCTTCGCTGGGGTTTGCGTCAAGAACGGCTGCAGTAGGATGGAAGCGGTGCGAAGACCTTCCACAAGATGTCTCATTACGGAAGCGAGCTCAGCTGTTCTGCTCTCATCCTTAGCAAGCACCCAAGGCTGTGTCTCATCAATATATTTATTGGTGCGGCTGATAAAGATCCCGATCGCTGTTAGCGCTACGGAGAACTCCATTTTTTCCATCGCTTCTTCTACTTTGGCATAAGTATTCTCTGCCGCAGCTTGAAGCTCACCATCAAATGCTGTTACATTTCCTTCATACGCTGGAAGCTCTCCACCGAAATACTTTTCTACCATCGCACCTGTCCGGTTCAACAGGTTACCAAGGTCATTAGCAAGATCATAGTTAACCCGATCAACAAAGCTTTCCGGTGTGAATGTACCATCCGAACCAAATGGTACTTCCCGTAGCAGGTAATAACGAAGTGCATCCAGGCCGTAACGATCAATTAATGTAACTGGATCTACTACGTTCCCTTTGGATTTTGACATTTTGCCATCCTTCATGAGCAGCCAGCCATGAGCAAATACCTTTTTCGGAAGAGGCTCACCCAGCGCCATTAGAATGATTGGCCAGTAAATCGTATGGAAACGGACGATTTCTTTGCCGACAATATGCACATCAGCAGGCCAGAAATTATCGTACAGACTGCGATCCTCGGAACCGTAACCCAAAGCAGTAATGTAATTTGTCAATGCATCGATCCATACGTACACTACATGCTTTTCATCGCCTTTAACCTTAACACCCCAATCGAAAGTCGTACGGGAAACCGCAAGATCCTCCAGACCAGGCTTGATAAAGTTGTTAATCATTTCGTTCTTACGGGATTCCGGCAAAATAAAGTCCGGATTCTCCTCATAAAATTGCAGCAATCGATCTGCATATTTACTCATCCGGAAGAAATAACTCGCTTCCTTCACCAGTTCAACCGGATGACCGCTATCAGGGCTTTTTGCACCAATGATTACGCCATTGTCATCTCGAACGATATCAACCAATTGTGTTTCTGTATAGAAGGTTTCATCCGGAATACTGTACCAGCCTTCATATTCGCCTTTATAGATGTCCCCTTGCTTGAGCAGTCGATCAAAAATATCCTGAACAACCTTTTTATGACGCTCTTCCGTTGTACGGATGAAGTCATCATTGGAGATGTCTAGCTTGCGCCATAATTCCTTAATGCCAACGACGATGTCATCTACGAACTGCTGAGGGGTTTTGCCTGCTTCCTCTGCCTTCCGTTCAATCTTTTGACCATGCTCGTCTGTACCTGTAAGATACCTTACATCATAGCCGCGTAGACGTTTGTAGCGGGCCATTGCATCTCCAGCTACGGTAGAATAAGCATGTCCGATATGCAGCTTATCACTCGGATAGTAGATAGGTGTAGTTAAGTAAAAAGTTTTCTTTTCGCTCATTGATTAATCATCCTTTCTTTCATAAAAAGACAAAAAACTCCCGCCCCTTTAATGGGGCGAGAGTATAACTCACGCGATACCACCCAAATTTCCTGTCTCTTCACAGAGATCAGGCTTCGCCAGTTCCCTCCCGGGAACTGTCCATTAACGCTGGAACACGCTGTTATCTTACGTGAACCTCACTTGCAGTTCCCGCTCGAACACAGTTCCTCCCGGACCATATTCAATCTAACGCTCCATACCGGCTTTCAGCTCGTTCCGGCTCTCTGTAATGGGCGTACCGATTTACTCATCCGTTCCTCGGAATTCATACTATTACCTGTGAATATACCCAATGGTAAGGGCTTATGTCAAGTCGTACGAGCAGAATCCTTCTTCGTAGGGTGTTCCTCAAGAGGCGGAACCGGATCAAGTCCTCCTGGATTGAAGGGATGGCATCTAGCAATCCGCTTGGCAGCAAGCCATGAACCTTTAAGTGGACCATGCACTTCAATAGCTTCCAGCGCATAGGCAGAGCAGGTTGGATAGAAGCGACAAGTGGCAGGCTTAATCGGGGAAATGTACTTGCGGTACACCCGAATGGGGGCCTGAATCGTTCTTCGAAGGGTCGCCATCCTTAGACCCCTTTTTTGCGATTAGCTGCTGCGATTAGTTCTTCTTCCCGGTTCTCTTCACATTCTTTGCAATAACCGAACACCTCAAATTTATGCTTGACTACCCGGAATTGATCAGGTGTATCCGTTAAATTCATCGGGCAAAAATTAATCGGGTAGGTTTTCTCGCATTGAAGGCAGATCATATGATGATGGTGATCCTGATGATTACAGCTTCCCTTGAATTTCACGCCGTCTTCAAAGACGATTTGTTCAAGTACACCAAGCTCTTCCATTACACGCAGATTGCGGTACACGGTATCAAAGCTAAGTCCGCTATACTTGCGGCCCATATGCTCATAGACATCCTTCGCTGACAAATAACCCTTATTCTCGCCGAATAACTTGGCAAGCGTTTTGCGTTGGTCGGTGATTCGCAGACCCTGCCCCGACATGACCTCTAATATTTGTTCTGTCGACAGCATACGCTCATCTCCCATAACATTTCAGTTCATTTCATTTATGCTTCACTCTCTTAATAATGCCCCAAAATAAATGCCCCGTCAATGAAACAACCAATCGTATGAGTGTTCACCAGAGTAAAATCATACATTTAAATACAAAAAGTCCGGCTGAGTATTCCTATGCGGAATATTCAGCCGGACTTTTATTTCAGGTGAATCCCAAATAACTTAAAGGATGGACCTATTTTGCTATTTTTTCGCTGGCAGCGGTGTAACCAAGAAGTTCACCGGCAAGTTACTACCAGAAGCTGCAGTGAATAAAATCTCCACGGAGCCGCCATAGTCGCCAGTACGATAAATCACACTGTTCATGTCAGCCGATGAGAGACTTCCGGATGTCGGCATGTGTACAATCTGACCATTAACCATGACAGGTCCCATGTAATTACCGCCACGTGGATTAAATGTAATCAATGAATTAGGTGCAACACGATCGAATTTGATTTTGTATAACACGCCGAAATTACCTGCATTGGATGCTTCAGTACCATTCATCGGGTCTATGCCGCTCAAATTCAAATCACTCAAATTGTCACCGAGAAGAAGTCTCGCAGGAGATGTTCCTACTTCGTCGGTAACCGTGATGATGCGTGTAGAATCAGCATAAGTTCCCCGATTATGCACCCCATCACGATCCAATATTGGAAGTGTAGGAAGTGTTGCTAGAGGATCTTTATTCGCATCAATCATCATGACATTATATTCAATAGGATAATCACTAAATAAATCCGCTTGGAGGGATACAATTTCGCCTGGTTTCATCGCGATTTTGTTTAGATCCGTAAGAATCGAGACGCTTTCTCCTGGTTGGAGGACCGTTGTCTTATAATCTTTTCTGGTCTGCATTGATTCCCAGTACCGCTGAACAGACATTTTGCCAGTACCTTCAGGGTAAGCGTTTGGACCACCAAAGCCTACATACTCTGTTGTAATTGTCGTAGGGTACAGATTGTTATTCTTAGCAATCACATACACCTTCGTTTTAATATTCATATTGTTCTTATGGTGAACCAAGAAGCGAGTTCCGCCGAATGATGTTTCTTTATACGTGATCCCTTCCGTATTCACAGTTTCTGGACTGTTACTGCGGATAAGGGTATAAGGCTCAGAAGAAAGATTATAGGCTACTTTCTGCCAAGTTGGAACCATCGATCCGTCGATGTTAAATACGCTACCTGGAGCACCGAATAATCTATAGAAATCTTCTTTACTGTACAAGATTTCATCCGAAATATTAATGGTCTTCTCAAAAGTGCTGATTGCGCCATGTGAATCTTTTACTTGAATAGCGACTTTTGCTGGGCCTGGTGTAAAGAAAGCTTCTGCTTTGTTCGTCCAAGTCACTTCAATTGGATCACCGTCTGGGTCGCTGCTTAGATCCGAATAAGTGATCATTTCACCCATCTTGTAAGAATCTTTGTCTGTCGTGAAATTAGCGACCGGAGGTGTATTTGGTTTTAGCACATTGATGGTCACAGAGTAAGGATCACTCCACTGTCCATTCGCATCCATAACGGAATAGGATACTACATAAAATCCTGGTGTATCATAGATATCTTGCTTATTTCCTTCCCAGCGTTCATCGACAATGGCCGTACCATTCGGTGAAGAGCTGGAAGTCACGAAATTCACAGGATCACCTGCATAAATTTCAGTTGGCACTGTAAAAGAAGCTTTTGGCTTCGTGTTCAACGTAAGAATTACTCGTTTTTGCACATTATCAACGGTATAAGGAATGCCTAACGCTCCAGTGATGGACGTCAAAGGAACCATGAATGTACCATTAGTTTGGTAAGCTGGACCTTTCATCGTCACATTTTTACCATTAACGGAATAAATCTTACTGTCCGTCTTAAAGCGCATTACGTCGCTTCCTTTGGTAACAATGGTCTCTTTCGTTTTATAATCGTAAATGTACTTCACACCTACGCGTTCTACCATAGCTCGGATCGAAACATATGAGACGCCATTCTTCACGGCCATTGGCTGATTAGCCAAATATTCAACGCCGTTTTGGTACATTTTGTTGCTGTTCATCATCAGTACAAGCTGATTACTGGCCGCAGCGCGAACACCATCCGTTGGTATAGGCTGTGTAGTGGTTTCAGGTGTAGCAGTAGGGATCGGTGTAGCCGTTGGTCCAGTTGTTGCCGTTGGTTCGGTTGTTGTCGCAGGTTCAGTCGTCGGTTCAGTTGTTGCCCCCGGAATTGGGGTTGGGGTTGGTGTAGGTGATACGACTCCCCCTGGTACCTCAGTTTGTAATGGTGGCAATGGGTCAGTAGCTTCTGGCATTACATCCGTCACAGATGTAGCAGCTGCTCCTACTGCATTAGTATTACCGGAGGTATTATTGACAGCTTCGGCAAAAGCCGGCACTGCCGAGGCGGCCTGAGAAATGGCCAAAACAGCAACTAACGTTAATTTCTTTAAATCCATGATATGACTCCTCTGCTCCTATTTGTAAATATAAGTAGGTCTCTGTCTTTTTCATACTCCTCTTATATTCCCCGCAAAAACGCAACCGCTCTCAGCGGAGCGGAAGAATTGCTTTTTGCCACGTTCGTTATAACAAAACATAGTATTAGACGCATGCGACCGCAAAAAGTTTCATTTTAAAGTAAAGAAAGATTAACCCAGTATTAAAACAAGCAAAGACAACCTTTCATCCGCTACCCGAAAAATATGAGATTATCCATATAAATATGTGTATTTTACGGCAAGGTATATTCGCTTTCATTTGCTTTTGTTACAATGTATGGAAGAATATCTTTTCATGCGGGTGATGACATGTCCAAGAAAATCTCCATCCTCGTTCAATTAATCATAGGTTTCTCACTAATCATCTTCACTATCGTAGCTTTTACAATTTTTTTATCCTACCGTTCGTCATCCCAAGCTGTTCTTAACCGGTCGAACCAATATATTCTGGAATCCGTCAAACAGCTTCAAGGTAAAATGGACGCTATTCTTCAAGATAACGACAAACTCTCATCTACGATTATGTTCAGTCCCTCGATTCAAGAAACACTGGGAGACTTAGCAAAATCCCGCACCCCTCATACAGACGCTATGGATATCACCCGCTACATCGATCAACAGACACGTTCCATCAACTATGATATCCAGTTCAAGCTGCTCGGTCTTTCAGATAATCAGGTATATACCAATAGCAGTTCCTTAAAAGTAATCTGGGACAGTGAGAGGGAAATCCGCAGCGCCTATTGGTTTCCGGCTATCGCTCAGAATAATGGCCGTATGGTCTGGTTTGGTGCAGATGTATGGCAGAACGGTACGATCCCTGTGGTCATGGGAGCTAGGCAAATTAATGATTGGAATGACTTAAATCGGTTGGGAACCCTATTTCTTGTCCTACCTGTGGAGGTTATCCATAACGCTGTCAGCCAATTTCATCTTGGCAAGAATGAAAAAATCCAAATGGTTGATTCCTTCAACACCATTGTTTATTCCACCGATCCAGATGAGATAGGTTTGTATATGGATGATAGAATTTTAAGTCAATTCAGTAATCATAAAGCACGAATCATCCCAAATACCATAAACTCCCGCAATATGTTCGTATCCTACGCTTATTCCCCCTACAGCGAGTGGAGCATTTTTGCTTACATTGATTCTAAAGAAGCTGTTAAAGATTTAAATGGCATTCGCAGAAATATTATTTTAATTGGCCTGCTCGGGATGGCCGCAGCGTTATTATTCACCTTCTTTTTCTCGTGGACACTGTCTAAGCCACTTCGTAATCTCGCAACCAAGCTAAGCAACGTTGAACGCGGAACCACGCTACCGTTTGTAAAAACAACCATGAATAAAGAAATGGCTATCCTATACTCAAGCTATAACTCCATGCTTCAAAACCTAGACCATACGATTACTGACCTCTCAAGCAAACAAATCAGTGAAAAACAAGCTCAGATCGTAGCTCTTAAAGCACAGTTTCGCCCTCATTTTCTCTACAATACATTGAACACCATCTATTGGTCACTGGCTAATAAACATATGCGAGAAGAGTCACAAATGGTTATTGCACTAAGCGATTTGCTTAGATACAGCATTGATCGTGGATCGGAATTTGTTACGGTTGAGGAAGATTTACAACAACTAGAAAGGTTCATTTACCTGCAAAAACTACGCTACGAGGACACACTACAGGTTGATCTGCACGTGAATCCTGAGGTCATGAATAGGCAGCTCATGAAGCTAACCCTTCAGCCCCTTGTAGAGAATGCTATCACGCATGGACTTGAACCTACACTACGCGAAGTATGGCTTATACGTATTCGGGCCTATAGTGAAGGCAACTCACTTGTGCTAACAGTAGAAGATAACGGAGAAGGCATGAGCGAGGCAAGAATGGCTGAGGCCTTAATCAGCGGCGAGGTTAATCCGGAGAAGCTGCTCCACACGGGTATCGGTCTCTCCAATCTGAATCATCGTATAGAACTAATCTATGGACATGGATTTGGCCTTCATTTATCAACCAGCGAGCTCGGAGGCTTACTCGTAAAAGTCACTGTTCCATTACAGTTCGATCAAGGGTAGGGGGCGAAGTGATGAAAGTGTTAATTGTTGACGACGAAAGTTTTGTCCGACGGTCTCTGTCAGAAATGCTGGGAAGTGCAAACCATAATTTTAGCATCATTGGTTCAGTAGAGAACGGATTAGAAGCGATACAACTGTTAAAAGAGCAGGCAATTGACCTTGTAATATCAGACATACGTATGCCTGGCATGGATGGACTCGAGCTTTCTAAGCATATCCATGAATGTTACCCTGACACCGAGACGATACTGCTCACTGGTTATCAGGATTTCTCCTATGCCAGCCAAGCCATAAGGTACGGTGTACGAGAATATCTGGTCAAGCCAAATTCAGTTGAAAATATCCTCGAAGTCGTAACAAGTGTGTATGAACGTCTGGAATTGAAGAAGCAACACAGGCAAGTTTCGCAGCTGCGAGAAAAGAATCTTCGGGAGAAACGCCTTTCTGATTTACTTTATGGCATTCCATTACCCTACTTTGAAGAACAGCTCATACCTCCCTTTCATTCTTTTGTCATCATTACTGTAAATCACCTAGGTGATGTTATGCCACAGTACTGGTCTGAACAAGCGATGTATGCAGCCGTAATCAATATATTAGAAGAGTGTTTTTCGCTTTACGCTAATGTTGTCGGCATTCAAGAGGAGCAAGAAGCGATAATCATGTTGTTTTATCCCCATGAACAATCCGAAAGAATCGATGAGGCGCTAACTCAGGAAATGATGATTAAGCTGTCTAGCCTCTTGAAATCGCCTTTCAGCGCCGGTGTCTCCAACCCTCACTATGATCTTGGAGCCCTCGCAACAGCTTATCATGAGAGCATGCAGGCATGCCAACAGCTCAAAAAGGATAGTACCCGACCCGTTATCTATTATAGTGATGTATCCATGTGCTCAGCTTCTCCTCAGCTTACGGAACAACTACAGGTGAAGGCTACTCGTAGGGTAATCTCTATGATGATTGAGGCTATGAATTCGCGACTCCAAGAGAACCTCTCTCTCAAAATAATTGCAGATGAATTATACATGAATCCAACCTATCTGGGCCGTCTGTTCAAAGACGATGTAGGAGAATGCTTCTCTAGTTTTCTTACCAAGCTTCGTATCAAAAAAGCGGTAGAGCTGCTAAATAATGTTACGCTCAAAGTTTACGAAGTTAGCGAATTAGTTGGCTTTAAAGATCCTGCGTACTTCAGCCTCATATTCAAGAAATACATGGGTATGACTCCTCAGGAATTTCAGAAGCACAACAAATAAAGACGAGGTGTGTTCTCTTGCATGTGAATGCTAAGTTGTTGACTATCCTGTTAAGCTTTGGATTGCTGCTTCATACAAGCGGTTGCCAGATCTCTCCTTCTAGGGAAGATATCGACCTTCAAGACCCGATCCAGCTGAACATCTGGCTTACGGCTGGATCGGGTCTTGAGCCGCTTATAGCAGAGTATCAATTGCAGCATCCCGAGCTAGAAATCCATATTCAGACCTCAACCTCCACGCAGCTTCCCGCCAAGCTGCAAACTTCATTCGCAGCAGGATATAGTTCCCCTGATGTGGCGGCTATTGATATTAGCTATTTGGATCGTTTCAAGCAGTTCCCCGATTATTTTTATAATCTAACAACATTTGGAGCGAATGATCTAAAGAATCAATTTCTGAGTTGGAAATGGCAGGAGGTGCTCGGTAATGATTTTATCTTCGGATTACCGACTGATATTGGTCCCTATGCTATGTTGTATCGGACTGACATCTTCGCGTTATCTGGACTCCCTACCAAACCTGAAGAAGTAGCAAAGCGAATTCAAACTTGGGACCAATTCCTCAAGGTCGGCACTAGAGTCCATGAGGCAACAGGCAAAGCCTTTGTCAATGACTTAGAGAATCTTTATCTAACCCTTTTGCGTCAGTCCAAGCTTCAATATTACAGCCCCACTTCCCAAGAGCTGATCATAGGAAATAATCCAGCAGTAAAAGGGGCCTGGGACTTTGCAATTCAAGCTTTGAAGCTGAATCTATCCGCAGGTATTGCTGTAGATACACAGCGCTGGGGCGCAGGTCTGCTAAACGGCGACTTTGCAGTGATGCTCTGTCCGGCTTGGATGATTGATCATATCAAGAGTAGTGCTCCAACAGCCAGCGGATTATGGAATGTAACGACCATCCCAGGAAATAGCGCTAATCGAGGAGGTTCCGTCCTTACCTTGCCTAGAACAGGCAGTCATCCAGAGGAGTCATTCGCGCTTATCAAATGGTTAACCGAGCCCACACAACAGCTAATTTCATTTAAGTCAGAAGGGGCATTTCCCTCCACGCCCGAAATTTATGACGATCCCGAGATCCATAACCTGTCCGATCCTTATTTTCCTAATTCTGAGGTTGGACGTGTCCTCTCTACAGCAGCACAAGAAGTAATTCCCACCTACTACGGTCCGCACCACGCCGATGTAGAAACAAATATGATCGAGTATTTAACCAAAGCCGAGCAAGGTAAGCTAGATCCTGAGCAGGCTTGGTCACTTGCCATTCAGGTAGCGCAAAAAATAGATACTTCTTTCCGCTAACCTATTCACCAAGCGTACAACAAAGGCTATCCCCAGCGCATTAATCATGCCGGGGATAGCCTTTTAGTTTCATTTAAAGTATTTATTTTTGAGCAGCCAAGAAAACATCTAGTTGTTTTTGTTTCTCTGCAATAATCTTATCAAGTCCGGCTTTCTTCAGCTTGTCGGCGTACTTAGTCAATACGGTATCGGGATCAACAGAACCCGTATCCAAACTGATGTCGTATTCATCCATTACAGCTTTACAAGCTGCCATTTCAGTCTTCATAGAGGATGCGTCGAAATTAAAACCGAGCGCAACAGAAGCTTTACCTTTAGAGTTGAAGGCTTTGAATTGCTCCCATTTGTCCGGAGCTTCACTTTCCCATACAGGATTCAGGAATTGGCTTCCAAGCATCCAGGCAGCAGCGGTATTATAGTCACCCGTTTTGTCAGTAGCTTTAATCGTATCACCGCTAACGACATCATAATGGACACCTTTTACACCAAATACGAGCAGATTATTGATTTCTTTATCCGTGTGCAAAAGATCTAATACCATCATGGCACGAGCTGGATCACCCGAGGAAGCGGAGATCGCTAACATTGATCCTGCTGCATCACTAGTAGAAATCGTCGGTTCGTTAAAAGCAATTTGTTTCAGTTTTCCGACCAAACCTGTAGCATTAGCCAATTCACTATCTTTACCAGGTTTAAGTGATTGTACTGTCATAAAGACATTACCGGCCTTCATTGCATCTTGTGTAGAATTTGTAGCCACGGCCGCATCTTTGTTTATATAACCTTTCTTCATATATTCACGAGTAAGCTTGATGATTTCTTTATAACGGTCCAGTTCAATCATGGATTGAATTTTAGTATCCGATGAATCCTTAAGCAGAACGCCCGGAATTGAAGCATCACCAAGCGTGTCGTACTGCGCCATGTACTGGGAGTTAAAGGTCTCTCCTTGTTTGAAGTACAGTGGGGTTAGGTCTGGTCTCTTCTCCTTTACGACTTTGAGCACGGCATCCAAGTCTTGAATGGTCTTTACATTCGTCATATCAATACCCAGTTCATCAGCAATATCGGAGCGATAAACGATCCCACCTTGTGCTGCTAGCTCCTTATTCGTAGGAACGGCATAATTCACACCATTGATCGCAGAACCTTTTAAGAATTGCGGGTCGAGATTTTTAAGAATCCCTTGGCCATATTCATTCAATAGATTACCGTACTTGCCGTTATCATCATTAAGTGGGAGGTAAGCACCTTTAGCTGAATTGGTTACATAATTTTTCCATTGGGCTGTAAAAATAATATCGAATTTCTCCTGACTGGCAATCTTCAGATTAACATCATTGTCCCATGGACCCCAGTCGATCGGTGCGATATCCAATTTGGCGTTAATTTTAGGTTCCAGAAGCTTATTGATAGCGTCTTCTACAACCTGCTCATCCTTTTGAACGGCACCGACATAGATTAACTTAACAGTATAAGGATCTAATTTCTTCTCCGGTTCAGCTGTAGGATCTGCAGCGGGCTCATCTGTTGCCGCAGCATTGGTAGCGATTGCATTTTCACTTGGCGCTGGTGAGGCTCCTTCATTATTACCGTTATTCCCTCCGCATCCAGCTAAGCTAAGACTGAGTACTACGATAAGCATCAGCGTTAAAAGTGTGCTTGTTCGAATAGCCTTCATGTACACCATAACCTCCCTCAAAATATTTATATATGCTGAATCGGACGTTCACACACTTGCTTGGAACGCCGAATTAAGCCATTCCAATCCTCATTAGCCTTTAACAGCACCAACGGTAAGTCCTTTGATAAAATACTTTTGGAAGAAGGAGTAAACGAATACGATAGGACCGATCCCAATAACAGCCATTGCCATTCTTACTGTCTCTGTCGGCAGATTGATTTCTACACCTTGAGCAGCTAAGGCAGCCATCGCTTGAGGGCTTGCAGTCAGGAACTGAACGTTCAACATCGTCTTATACATTAGATACTGCAGATTGACATGCCCTTCGGGTGAAATAAAGATCAAGCTTAGATACCAGTCATTCCAATACGCCAAGGTTTGAAATAATCCCACTGTAGCTAGCACCGGTAACGATAAAGGCAGAATGATTTGAACGAAGATCCGAAACTCCGGTGCCCCGTCGATTTTAGCAGACTCAACCAGTGCCGGCGGGATTGTGTTTGCAAAAAAGGTTCGTAAAATGATGACAAAGAATGCTGAAACCAGCAGTGGCATAATCAGAATCCATAGCGTATCTTTCAAATGCATCATTTGAGTATAAACTAGATACCAAGGCACTAGGCCTCCATTAAACAGCAGTGTAAAAAACATAAAGAACGAAAAGAAATTACGATGTGGAAAATCTCCACGCGAGATAGGATAGGCATACATTGCCATAATTACGAGACTCAGAATCGTTCCAACCACCGTCACAAATAAGGAAACGGCAGCCGCATCTATGATTTGCCAATAATCTTTTAACAGAAATTCATATGACGAGATATCCCACTTGTTCGGGAAAAAGCTGTAGCCGTGCTGTACAACCGATTGTTCATCTGAGAACGATACGATAATCACGAGGATCAGTGGGACCACACAAATCGCCGTATAGATCCAGAAGAATATATTAATTAACAAATTGGAGATATTAGAAATTTCATTGGGTTGTCTTTGCCGTTTAGCTCTCTTTCCTGTACGACCCGACGGCCCGATTGCAGTTTCTGTCTGGCTCAACACGCCCACCTCCCTCTAAAATAACGCATCATCTTTACTTATTCGTCGTACTGCTAGATTTGCTAAGAATATCAGTAGAAATCCTACAACAGATTGAACGAGACCCGCGGCAGAGGACATCCCAATATCACCAATCGCCAGGAAGGTCTGATATACATAGGTGTCGATAACTTGCGTAGTGGAGTATAATGCTCCTGCGTTTCTAGTCACCTGAAAGAACAATCCGAAGTCTGCGTTGAAAATCCTACCAATCTGCAGTAGCGTCATTACGATGATAACCGGACTGATCAGCGGCAGCGTGATTTTACGAATCTGCTTCCATTTAGAAGCACCGTCAATCAGCGCAGCCTCATAATATTCGTGATCTATGCCGATGATCGCGGCCATATAAATGACCGTCGTATAACCAATCTCTTTCCACAGCTTTACGATTACTAGAATCCCCGGCCAATATTGCGACTGCGAATACCATTCAATTGGATCAACCCCAAAGAACGGAAGTAGTGTCTTGTTCATGAACCCGTGCTCAGCGCTTAGAAAGCCGTATACTAAATAACTGACGACGACCCATGAGAGAAAATATGGGAGAAACATCGCACTCTGATGGAATTTCGATAGCCATCTGCTGCGCATTTCGTTAAACATAATCGCAAAAGCCAGTGAAAAAAATA
Source organism: Paenibacillus sp. Marseille-Q9583 (assembly GCF_976954365.1). Classification (NCBI taxonomy): domain Bacteria; kingdom Bacillati; phylum Bacillota; class Bacilli; order Caryophanales; family Paenibacillaceae; genus Paenibacillus; species Paenibacillus sp. Marseille-Q9583. The sequence goes on along the minus strand of NZ_CDRJTB010000029.1, from coordinate 6,779 downwards.
GTGTAAGTACAATAAACGCAGTGTTGTACAATAGGGTATTTCTTGTAATGATCCACGCCGTCTCTGTCGAGAATAAATATTTGAAGTTCGAGAACCCGACCCAATCACTGCCTAGAATGCCCTTCTGGTAATTGATATCCTTAAAAGCAATTACCGTCCCTAACATCGGTATGTAGTTATTGATGATCAGAATAATAATGGCTGGGAGCATCATCAAATAGAACACCCAATATTTCTTCATCACTCTCAGAAAATTCGGCACTCTCCCCCTGCCGCGTTTTTCTACTTCTGATAAGCTGACGGAAGGATTCGTCACACTCATGTTCTGTTCCCCCATTTCCCCATCATCCTAATCTAGAGCCTTTTTCACGCTTGCTTGGCTATCGCCTTGCACTTCCTTCTTACACTCTAATTAAAACATATGATAAATTTTGGGAGTATAGGGAGCATATTATATTTCTATAAAAAAAGAGATGATTATCCTCAATAACTAAGGATAATCATCTCTACTGTTTAAAATCATCTAATTAATTACAGCTTATGTACCTTTATCACAGCCGTAGGCTGGTCGATAATCCATTCACTCCCCTAAGGAGTCCCCACATCCGAAGGAGTGGGGCGACTCCATACCCACAACGAAGTGTGGTGAGGAAGAAGGAACGGAGAGGAAGTTTGGAACTGTAGGAGCGGAGCGTTCGCCTTTATCATTGGATTTCAACCGCGATCAGCGGCTTCCAATCAAGAAATCCAATGATAACAGCGACCGGAAGTCCAAATATCCTCAGAGTGACGCCGACCTCACAGCGTTTCGGTCACGATACTCCTTAGGAGACATCCCTGTCTGCTTCTGAAACACCTTCGTGAAATAACGTCGTTCCTGATAACCCACTCCGGAACCAATCACCGTAATGCTCTTATCGCTGTTAGTAAGCATAAACTTGGCAGCTTCAATTCGTTGTTGTGTTACATATTCCACGAAAGTCATTGCAAAACGGTTCTTAAACAATAGGCAGAAGTAACTGCCACTAATGCCGATCTTATTCGCCACTTCCTCAATCCCGATATCTGAATGAAGATGTTCAGTGATGTATTGAGCGGCCAAGTTCATTAGCTGATCCGGCGTTTTTTTGCCATTGTCAACTTCAGGAATCTCCTGAAATAGAGGGATGCTATTATACAGTTTATTTTTAAACTGTTTACTACGGATATTAGCACCGATCTCACGTATCTTATTACCAAGTTCCTCATAATGAATCGGCTTACAAATGTATTCTTTGACCCCAAGCCGGATCGCTTCCCGTGCATAGTCAAACTCCTGATACCCGGTAAGAAGTAATACCTCGCTATCCAATCCCATTTCCCGCAACTTTCCTACAAATGTTAACCCATCCATTACTGGCATGCGAATATCACTTAACACTAGATCGGGCCGCTCCTCTTCAGCAATGCGCAAGGCGTCCATACCGCTTCGCGCCATACCGACGACTTCCATCCCCATCTCCTGCCATGGCAACACTTTGTTTAGATTATTCAGAATTGGGGCTTCGTCATCTACCAATAATACTTTTAGCATAATGATCTTCCCCCTGCTCGTATTTAGGTATGACACATTGAATAATAGTACCATATCCTGGACTGGAACAAATAAATATTCCATATCTGTCACCATATTCAATGCGGATGCGATCTGCTACACTGCGAATGCCAAGGCCTCTACGTTCAAGATTCATCCGGTTTTCCCGTTCAACTTCAACCTCTTGCTCCACAGGATCATTCACAATATATTGGAAAATAGACAACTGAGATGGTGTAATTCCAATACCGTTATCTTCAATTCGTAAAATTAAGTCCCCTTGCTTCTCCCAAACTTTCACAGAAACTTGACCTTTGTAATCAATACCCTCAAATCCATGCTGAATGCTATTCTCTACAAGCGGTTGCAAAGTAAGCTTTAAAATGCCGCAACTCATCAATTCTTGTGGGATATCAATATCGTATTCAAATAAATCCTCAAATCTAAATTTTTGAATATCCAAATAATTGCGTAGATGTTTAATCTCTTCATCCAGTGTAATTTCTTCTCGATCCTGAATGCTAATACGTAAAATACTTGCCAGTCGGTAGACCATCTCACTGACTTTCTTGCCTTCATTCTGTATAGCCAGAACATTTATCGACTCTAACGTATTGAATAAAAAATGCGGTTTAATCTGAGCCTGTAGAACACGCATCTCGGCTTGATTCTTGCGACGCTGTTCCAAATGGATTCTGTTAAACAATCGGTTAATTTTATCCATAAGATCATTAAAGCCCTTACCAAGAAGCGTTAACTCATCATTCCCCTTCACTTCTACCCGCGAAGTTAGATCTCCATCCTCAACACGTCGCATAAAACGAACAATTACGGCTATTGCACCAGTAATGCGATTCATAAAGAATAGATTGAAGATCACCGCTGCCAAAAAGCAAAGGAAGATAACCCCAACAAACCAGCGTGCAAATACTGTAACTTCTCGAGATAAAGAGTCCCATGAGGTTACAGACACTAGACTCCAAGGATAATCTTTCAAATGATACATGGAGAGAATACTCTTCTCCCCGTTATACTCTGTTTTAAAGCTCTGAAACCCTTTTTTGAAGGTAATCTCTTTATTCGCGAATGACTGAATATCCTGCCCATCCAGCTTTTGATCTGGGTCAAATAGAATCATTCCGTCATCATTTACTAGCATAAACGAAACATCCTGATTGCTATCCCCAATTTTTAAATTGCGAAATATCGATTCGAGCTCCCAATTTTTGATCTGTACAACAAGGATACCTATGTTCTGAAAGAAGCTCAGTTCCTTCACGAGTCGAATTTGTGTAAACACAGGTTCAGTTCCTGTAAGCTCGGGATACTCATGAGGAGCCAGCCATTTCGGCACGCCATTCAAATCCATTACTTCCTGGTACAAATCACTTTTTTTGAAAGTATCATAGGGTAGCGTTCGGAAATTTTCCTTATTAAAAAGCGACACGATTTCAGAGTTACCTCTACCGTTAAAATTGTATAAAAAAGCATAGCTAATCGATGGATGGTTAAACAACAGACTACGGAAATTGCGCTGGCTTGCATTCAAATTGAGTTGCTCAGCATCAGTCAAATCTTGATTAGAAGGATCTTCTGCGCTAAGTGCCATATGAAAAACCGAGGTAGCAATTCCGTTGTCTGTAACGTTATCCATATCTTTTAACACATTTGAAATACTGTAACTAATTGCTTTGAGTGAGTATTCCGACTGTTGACTGTACTTCTTCTCAATAGAGTTATAAGTCACGAAAAACATAAGCATGCCTAGAATAAATAAGGGAATGATTATCAGGCCCAAAAATGCCGTAAATAATTTATAGCGCAAATTCATCGGCTAGTGCTCCTGACTGAGAAAAAAAGTTATCCTTTTACGCCACCCGCTGTTACACCTTCAATAATTTTTTCCTGTAAAATCGCATAAATCACAATTACTGGCAGAACGCTGAAGACGATACCCGCTGACATTTGTGCATAGTTCATCTGATATTGATCACGGAATTGAACCATACCCACTGGGAGCGTACGTAGTTCATCATTTGATAGGAAGTAGTTTGCCAGCAAGAATTCGTTCCAATTGCCCAGGAAATTAACAATGAATACAGTAACCATGGCAGGTACGGTTAGAGGTACAATAATTTTAGCAAAGATACCTGGTGCCTTCAACCCATCCATGACCGCTGCCTCTTCAATTTCTCTAGGCAACGAACGCATAAATGCAGCCAAAATTATTATCGTAAACGGAATTGCATTCGCGATATAAGGGATAATCAATGCCCAGTGCGTATTCAGAATCCCCATCTTACGTACAATCGTATAAATAGGAAGCATCAATGCGTTGTTCGGAATGAGCATTCCCACCATAACTAAGGTGAACAAAATCGTATTCCATTTGCCTTGGCGCATCCGAGTAACCGCAAAAGCAAACATAGACGCTAGAATGATAGATACTACAGAAGCCAATATGGAAATGTACAAACTGTTAAAAAAGTAGGTGCTGATCTTGGCATTTACCCAAGCTTCAACGTAGTTATTGAAGACGAACTCCTTTGGAATCCCAAAAGGGTTAAGTGCTATTGCATTGTTATCCTTTTTCACAGAGGAGAATAACACGAACAGGAAAGGAAATAGAATAACTAGTAGATAGGACAATAGTGCGACGTGTGGCAGACTTTTTTTCAGGGCGCGTGGCATCAGTATTCAATCCTTTCTGTACGTCGGGCTATCAGCAGCTGATAAACAGCTGTAACCACCAATGTAAATACAAAGATCAGGACTGCAATGGCATTACCGTACCCGTACTTAAAGTTAGTGATAGCATATTTAATCATGTAAGTTGCCATTACATCGGTTGAACCAGCAGGTCCACCCTTAGTCATTACAATGACGATATCCGCCGCTTTCATTGCTCCAGCAATGGACAACATGATTACAACAGAAATGATCGGAACAATTAAAGGAAGCGTGATGCGTGTAGCACGTTGGAATCCAGTTGCGCCATCAATGGCAGCTGCTTCATCCAATTCACCTGGTATCGACAGAATAGCTGCAAGTACCATTACAATGTAGAATCCGGTCCATTGCCAAGCATTCGTGATCAGGATGGATAACATTGCGAATCTTTCATCCGACAGCCAGTAAAGTGGATCAATACCAACTAAGCCTAGAACCTTATTTAAAAGTCCAATGTTGGGCTCATAAATGAAGCCCCATAGAATACCGATAACTGCTGTAGACATAATAGAAGGCATGAAGACCGCTGTCTTATACAAGCCTTTTAGCTTCTTTACATTCGATATCAATAACGAGAAGAATATGATTAACGGTACCTGTACAAAACAGGAGAAAAGAATGAAGAAACCGTTATTTTTGACAGATATCCAGAATCGTTCGTCTCCTAATGCCTTCTCAAAATTACTGATTCCGGCAGACTTGACTGTGTCAGATACCCCATTCCAGCTAGTAAAGCTGTAATAGATTGAACTAAAGATGGGATAGATGAAGAACATCGTGAACAAGATCAGTGCTGGAAGAATAAAAAGGAAAAATACCAATGGATTTCTTAGTGCTTTATTCATGACTACCTCCGGTTGCTTTGACATCTGGCGAACAATGAATGTTTTAGAGCTTTGCAAACACATAATTTCTTTGAGTTTAAAAATGTACCCTGGTTCTGGCACCAGGGTACATTCAATTTGCAGCTACTTATTCAACTGCTGCGTTTGCTTCTTCTTGTACCTTCTGTAAAGCTTCGCCCATTTTCTCTGGAGTTGTCTGACCACCAATTAGCTTTTGAATTTGAATGTTACTGATTTCTGTAGTTACATCAGCTTGAACAAGGGAGTCAAATGCTGGGAACGAAGATTGTGAGTTATTAAGTACACCTACGATTTCGCTCATCAGATCATCCGTAATATTTTCATTCAGCACGTTTTGATCAATTTTCATTGCTGGCAGTACGCCATCTTCAACAAGACCACGTAATTGCATTTCTTCGTTAAACAAGTTTTTGATGAAAGATTTCACAGCAGCCAATTGACGTGGATCTTTCTCAGCAGAAGCAGAGAAGCCGTAGCCATTGTTTACATCGCGCATCAGTGCAGTTTGGTCGCCTACGCCACCATCAACTGGAGGAATATTGAAGAATCCAACTTTACCGATCAAACCTTCGCCAGATTGTCCTTCTTTAAATACGGAAGATTTCCAAGTACCATCATACAAGAGGATTGCTTCACTACTAGTGAATTGTGTTGTATATTCAGCATACTCGAAACCAAGTTCGCCTTTTTTGAAGTATCCTTTGTCAACCCATTCTTTGTACTTCGCAAAACCTTTTACAACGTTTGGATCAGTCCATTTAGCTTCACCTGTTGCAAACTTAGCAGTTACATCTGGACCTGCATAACGTGACCACAAGTGGTTAGCTAGCATAAGTGGTACCCAACCAGCCTTAGATGCACCAGCCAAAGGTACTTTTCCGTCAGCCTTGATGTCAGCCAATTGTTGTTCCAATTCAGCAAATGTTGTTGGAGCTTTCCAACCCTTGCTATTGTAGTATTCTTTGTTGTAGAAGAAACCTTCACCAGATCCACCGATAGGCAATCCGTAAATTTTTCCTTCATAAGTGAAAGGATCAAGATTTGAGAATTTATCCTTAATTCCAAGTTCTTCTAGGATTGGAGTCAGATCGAGTAATTTACCTTCTTTAGCATAGATCTTAGAGTCAGGGCTTCCGAAAAGATCGAAGATCTCTGGTGGATTACCTGCAGCCATTTCACCACGTAATTTTTCTTTACGGTTTACATCTGAATCTACTCCATCAAGCTTAAAGGTAAGACCCGGTACATCGCCTTCTACCTTTTTCACTACTTCTTGCAGAATAGCTAAACGTTTCTGTTTGTCGGCACCGATTTGAGTGTGACGAATCGTCATTTCGAACGGCTCGCTACTAACCGGTTCTTCTGTTGCTGGAGCATTTGTAGCATCCGCTGAATTCGTCGCGGTAGCGTTTCCATCTCCTTTGTTAGAAGATGCATTGTTGTTGCTTCCGCAACCTGCCAGTAAAGCTGATGATACAAAAATCAGGGACAATAGCAAAGTCATACCTTTTTTCATTTCTTGTGACCCCCCATATAATGTTGTGCTTTACACTTCTTATTATAGAAAACAGATTCCATTCTCGTAAGGTTAAGATTCATCCACTATAGGG